>DASYAJ010000493.1:0-18412 GCA_036501405.1 Kapaibacterium sp. (SeqCode) | reverse complement strand
GACGCCCGGATACGCATCGGTTCCTGGCGCGTGGCATACCTCGGCGGATTCGTCCTCCGCCACGCCGCGGATTCCGGTCATTCCAATCTCCTATGGCATTGCGAACGAAATTCTCAGCCGCCTGCATGGCCGAGACATTCCAAATATCGGATGGCAAGGCGGCCTTGCGTTTCGTTATCACATCGCGGCGTCTGCTTCGGAACCTGTTCGTGCCACGATGAGCGTCGAAGACGATCGGAATGAGCAGGGCGGACTGAAGCAGATTTGGGATGTCGTTGGAACTGTTCCCGGAACGACGTTTCCCGATGAGTGGGTCATTGTTGGCGGTCATCGCGATGCCTGGTGCTATGGTGCGGAGGACAATGTTTCCGGCTGTGCGAGTGTGGTCGCAGCGGCGGAAGCATTTGCAAAGCTGGCGAAAGAAGGCATTCGTCCGAAGCGTTCCGTCCTCTTCGTCACATGGGACGCGGAAGAATGGGGGCTGCTCGGCTCGACAGAATGGGTCGAACAACTCGAGAAAGAATTGGGCACGAAAGCCATTGCCTATATTAATCAAGACGAATGCGCAACCGGTTCTTCGTTCGAAGCTTCTGCCGATCCCTCGCTTAGAACGTTCGTCTACGACGTGGCGAAAGCGGTTCCCGATGGAACAGGGAACCCGATTTATGCCGATTGGTCGCGCCGCGCGGCACCGAAGGTGAGCGGCATCGATCCTATCCCAACAATCGGGTTGCTCGGCGGCGGGAGCGATTTTTCCCCGTTCTATAATCATCTCGGCATTCCTTCACTCGAGCATGGATTTGGCGGATCGTTCGGCGAATATCATTCCAATCACGATAATATCGCGTGGACGCTCCACTTTGGCGATTCGACTTTTCGTTCCCATGCTGCTACATCCCAATTCGCCGCTGTCGAAGCGATGCGGCTTGCCAATGCGGATATTCTTCCTCTCGATTTTGCCGCAATGGGAATCTGGCTTCGCGATGCGGCGCAACACGAAAAGAGTGCGGCTGGCTCGGCAGGTTACGATAGCGCGATGTTTGCACCGCTTCTTAATGCCGCACAAAAATTTACGCAGGATGGCAACGAGTTCGATTCTATCCGCAATCGAGCGATCGAGCAGACGGAACGATCATTCACAGAGGTTAATCAAATGCTCCGGGATGTGGAACGCTCGTTCACAAAGTCCGATGGACTGTTTTTTGACAAATGGGAACGGAACATGCTGGTCCTTGCCGATCCCGATAATGGTTACGCCGACGTTCGGCTTCCGGAACTCAATCTCTCCGTTCGTCGGAAAAATAGAGAGCGGTTGCAATCGGCTGTGCAGGATCTGACCGAAGCAACGCAAGCAGCCTGCGCAAAGCTCGAAGAAGCCACACAGAAATTACAGTAGTTACTCGCCTGGAATCGATGCCCAGTCCGGTTGGATAATATCCACTTCGCTCTTTGGGAGTGCCTCGATGACAACATCATCCGATTCGTTCCGTTTCGTCCAGCCTCGAAAAACAGTATCGCAGTCCAGAACGACTTGTGTAAAATTATTTTGCGATAAAATCCAGAGGTGCGTTACCTTGTGCGGTGCAAGCGGCGTTTCAGAATGCAGCAGCATGGACTGATGCGCCGGATCGATGGAGATTCCGCTCGATGTAAGGGTTAGAATCATTCCCGAATCTCGCACATCGCGATATTCGACAACCGGTCGAAGAAGAATGCGGCATCCCGTCCCTTCGTTCAGCCGAAGCCCCATCGAGATCAGATATTGTGTCGCGCCAAAGTAATTGAGGTCGATTGCTGCACCATTGCGCAGCGTGGCATGGTCCGGTCCATGATCGACTCCAGCGAGCGGAGTAAGAATTTCGCAGCTCACGGTATGCGGCCCTCCCAACGCAAATTCGTAGGGATTGCACCCATTTATCGCAAAGAGCGTGATGGCCGAAAGCAGAAACGCGAGGACGACCCGGAATTTTTTTAGCGAGGCGTCCATGGGTCATTCGTGGTTTCGTGACGTTCGCGAATGGTTTCGGGCGTTTTATTCCAATCGCCAAGGAAGATCGAAATTCCGAGATAGGCCGTATTGATATTTCTCGAAACAGTGACGCCCTGCGTGTTGAAAAGCTGCGGCGAGAAGGAGCCGGGCGAGCCATTGATATATCCGAAGGTGATGCCGATATTTTCGTGCGTCCAGGTATCGAGCTTGAGCCGCGCACCGATATTCAGGATGCTCGATGGATAGTAATTATATTCAAGGAATGGTTCGAACATCAGGTCTTCGGCGAAAATATATTGTCGGTAGCCCACGCGCAGTGGAAGGATTCCAACTCCCTGATTGACAAAGCCCATCGCCATCCAATTGATGAGCGACGTGCCCGCCCAGAAATGATAATTCCCAAACGGGAGTGGAATTTCGACATTCGCAAGCTTCACTTCCGCGGCATTGAATGGAATCGAGGAATTCTGCCAAATGCTTGTATCGCCGGAAGACGTAGAGAAGAGTGAAAGTTCCAGGATATTCACATTGATGCCTGTATGCGTGTAGTATTTCCATTCGCGCTCGGTTTCCTGCGGGAGATTGGTGAAATCGAGCACACTCATGCCAAGTCCGCAATAAGGGAAGCCAAATGCCGCTTTATCGGAGAGGGAAGAATTGAGCGCATTGAACCCACCTGCCCACCCTGCATACGCGCGCAAGTTCAGCCCCGCAATGGAACCGAACTGCAACTCGCAGCCGAGATTCAGATAGGTAGAAGGATAAATGCTCATTCCCGCGTAGGGAGCGAAAATGAGGTACGGAATGTCTCCATTCAAAATAAACCTTCTTCGCAGATAGAGGTTCGTTGCAATGCTGGTGAACCAATGGGAACGGTCTTCGTCTTTGGCGATGATTTCGAGCGCGCTCCAGCCGAGCGTCCAGTTCGGCGCATCGTTGAACCAGCGCAGCCAATATTCGTAGGGCAGAACTCGAATGATTTCGCCTTTGAAAAACTGATTCCCATTCGTATTCTTCGGATGGAGCGAATCGGTTGGGCGATAAAGAGTTCCATAGACAGGTCCGCCAGAATCCGTTGCCAGAAATTGATTGCTGTTAGCCAGCGCAAACACACCGAAGAGACCGGGACCAAGGCCGTTGAGCGAGGTGGGCGTCAGCAGTCCGACGGTTTCCAACCCGCCGGCACGAAGAAAATTCGGATAGGGCCTGTCGTGCGTCGAATCGTGAGAGAGCGTATTGCGATCGATATCGGTTTCGCGTGAAGAAGGAAACACCACGCCATTGTTTTGGCCCGGTGTGTTCCGTACCGTTTCGTGGATCGTCGTATCGCGATCGGTGATCGTGTAATAATCTGTTTCCGTGCGCGTGATCGGATTATCGACGAGCGAAGGCAAGCAGCCCGAAAGGAGCGCCATCGAAAGCAGCGCTCCGGCCGAAGCGAGAAATACGAACGGGAACCGAAAGAAGCGTGGTTTCACAAAAGGTCGAAAAAAGCGAGCGGCAATTCCGCGAGTTAGAAAATCCTAACGATAATTTCTCAGTACAGGTTGCCGAAGTGAATGGCAGAATTGTCATTCCGGCAAATGCAGGAATCCAAGATTTGTAATACCACACACAATCTGAGATTATTCCAAAACTGGAATGCGCTCGATGAAAAATAAATTACCATTTTTCAACACTAATTCCCACTATCGTCAAAATAGTTAATAACTGAATTCTGAAAGAAAAGAGAAAAAAAAATCTTCAATTTTTTTCTAAATTTTGAAGTATTCGCTTGACTTTGAAAAAAAAATGTTGTATATTTGTCCACAAGCATTCGCGTGGGGAATGTGAGCATCTTGTGAGCAACCCACGCGTAGCTTTATTTTTGGAGAGAACATGATTGCAACACTCGATCGCCTAATGACCCTGAGCCAGAAACTCCGCGATGCGGAGCGTACGCATGAACGCGACCCGATCTATCTTGCACTCGACCTCAACGAGGTCCGTTTGCTCGAACGAACGCTCGAAACGTACCTGAGCGAGCTTGATCCCGCTGATGGGATGAGCTCCATCTCTTCCTACGATTAAAAAACTACCCCGGCGAAAAGCCGGTGGAATTCGTTTGTGAGTGTGCCTTCCTCGCCGTGTTCTTTTTAGGCACGCGGTATTACTTTGCTTATCGAATGGAATTAATCCTGAATGGTAGAGTTTAAGGTAATTCACGTTTGCCAAATTCGGAATCGCCATGCCCGCAACTCTAAGCCGCCGAAATTTTTTCAATCTAATCAATCCGTCTGCGAACCTTGCTCCGCCTTCGAAAACGAAGCGCGGGTTCCAGCCGCTTTCCGACCCCCTTACACCATTCGTTCCCGATTCGAACAATCCATGGAACGAATATCTCGCCGGACATCTCCTGCGCCGCACGATGATGGCTCCCACATGGAGCGACATCGAAGCACTTGTCGCGCTCGGCGATCCGGGTAAGGCCGTCGATTTACTGCTTGGAGCAACGAGCAATCCCTCAGCACCCGGCGCCGCGAACGATCAGACGGAAGACCCAAATGGGCCTGACGTCTCTAATCAAACTTTAAGAAGCTCTATTCTCGGAAAACTAGCAGGAGATGCTGGAAGTTTACGTGGCTGGTGGGTCAATTTGCAGATCCAAGCTTCCAATTCGATTCAAGAGAAAATGGGAGTATTCTGGAGCGGTCATTTTACGACGCAATTTGATCTTGGCAATGAAAGTGATGTGGTCGCACCGTTACTCTATCGTCAAAATGAATTATTTCGTCAGAACGGACTTGGAAACTTTAAGGATCTCGTCAAAGCGATAACACTCGATGGAGCGATGCTTATCTTTTTGGGAGGAGATCAAAATATAGCTGCTGCGCCAAATGAAAATTACGCAAGGGAACTAATGGAGCTGTTTACTTGTGGTCTCGGGGGAGGATATACCGAAGCCGATGTTCAAGCCGGTGCTCGGATTTTGTCAGGGTGGAAGAGCCCTGAATTTACTCAGGAAGATGCGCAGAAAGGGATATTTGTTCCATTTTTTTTTCCACAGAACCACGATGTAGGTGACAAAACCTATCTTGAAACTGATTTCCCCGCAATACCGCAGGGTTCAAATTCGGAAGCAAATGCTCAAGCAGAAATTACTAAAATGATCGATACGCTCTTCGCTTATACCGCGAACGCAATCGCTACGTTTATTTCGACGAAACTCTATAAATTTTTCGTCTATTCCGATTCCGATACGAGCGACTCGACGGAACAGACCGTTATCAGCGAGATGGCGAACATGTTCATGCAGGACTGGGAGATCAAGCCGGTTTTGAGCGCGCTGCTGAAGTCGCAGCATTTTTTCGATAACGTGAATATCGGCGCGCAGATCAAAACGCCGGCGGAATATGCGATCGGCATTGCGCGGCAGTTGGGATATAGCTCCGGCTCCGTGGATGGTGCGATGACGACCGATAATGAGCAGTTTTTTCAGCCGCCGAATGTCTCGGGCTGGCCCGGTTATCACGACTGGCTCACAACGAATACCTATCCTGCCCGCACAAGTGAGCAAGCGCAGACACTCGTGAACGGCATGAGCGCGCAGGACTTGCAAACTTTCTATCAGCAGTTCCCAGCCTACAACGTGGACGTGACGCAACTGGCCACGCAAATCGGGCAGCTTCTTTTGCCACGTCCACTTTCGGCAGCGCGGCTTCAGAATTTCTGGCAAGCGCTTGCCGGTGGCTCACAAGAAAGCGCGTGGATTAATTTGGTGAATTCCGACCCCGAAGAGGCCGCGAGTAACCTGAAGAATTTGCTGAACACCATCATTGCGCTCCCAGATTTTCAATTATGTTAGCACCGAGTACGGGGTACCGAGTACGGAATAGGGGAAAATAAGCCCGCATTCCATACTCGGTACTTGGTACCAGATACTCGTCACAGCAATGATACGACGGACCTTCCTCCAATCCTCCTTAGCATCGGCCGCGATGGCGCCGGTGCTGTTGAACAACGTTTATGCGCGGCCTTCTTCGCCGCTCAAGCTCATGGCCGCGCTCGGGAATACGGATAACATCCTTATTCTCGTCCAACTTTTTGGCGGCAATGACGGGCTCAACACCATCATTCCTGCCGATGACGATACCTATTATTCGCTGCGCCCGAATATCGGCATCGCAAAATCGAATCTTGCGAGCTACAATTTCGGTGGGATTTATTTTAACCCGGGATTGGCGAATGGCTCGCAGGGAGGGCTTTTCCAGATGTTCAAAACCGGAACGCTCGCGATCGTGCAGGGCATCGGTTACGACACGCCCAACCTTTCGCATTTTCGTTCCACGGACATTTGGCTTTCCGGCATTAACGATAGTAATCCTCAAGACCTGCTTTCGACAGGCTGGCTTGGTCGCACACTCGAAAAGCTCTATCCGAATTTTCCATCCCAACTTCCGAGCGATCCTTTGGCAATCAATCTCGGTGGATTTTCGCTTGCGCTTGCTGGCAATACCGGAAATACCGGTATTGTCGTCGACAATCCGAGCACACAGGCGGGCGGTTTAAGTTCCGCTGACGATGCGCTCGATACGAACGCAGCGGGAACCCGCTACGAAACCGAGTATGCATTTGTGCAGACGATTGCGCAGATGTCCAACACATACGCCACACGAGTGAAAACTGCGTATTCCTCCGGCGTTGGAAATTTAACATCGAAGTATGGAACGGACACGTTGGGTCAGCAGATGAAGACAGTTGCTGCGCTGATCGCCGGAGGGTTAGATACACGCGTGTATGTTGTCGGCATGGGTGGTTTCGATACACACATTCAGCAAGCGGAGCCGGATGGTACAGGCGGTGGCACGCAGATGGGCCTGCTCGGACAGCTTGCCGATGGCGTGGCGCAGTTCCAGGCGGATATGACGCAACTCGGTTCCAGTGTTGCCGATCGTGTGATTGGATTTACCGTGAGCGAATTCGGGCGGCGTCCGCACGATAACGGCAGCAACGGGACTGACCACGGCGCGGCTTCGGTCCAATTTGCATTCGGTTCCCGTATCAATGGCGGCATTTTTTTCAAAGAACCCGACCTTTCCCATCTCGACGATAATGGCGATCTCGTCAAACAGGTCGATTTTCGTTCCGTTTATCTCACGTTGTTGACCGATTGGTTCGGAATGACGTTGACGGACGCGCAGACCGTTATGCAAAATCAGCTCGATCTTCCGAACCCGATGGGCGGGCTTATCAAATCCGTTGCCGGGAGCGTGAATGAGATACCATCGCTTTCGCTTTGTCTTTCGGTCTATCCGAACCCGATGCAGGGAAGTGGCAACATTTCTCTGACGGTGCCGAATGCCGGCTATTCGGAACTTTCGATTGTCTCCATGGACGGAAAAACGATACAGCAACTCTTCGGCCAAACACTGGTGGCGGGAACCTATACTATTCCCTTCGCGACCGATGTTTCTTCCGGTACTTATCTTCTTTCACTTCGCTCTGGAAACGAACAAGTGGCGCGAGTGATCGAAATTCTACGATAATAGAGCTGCAAAACGAAATGAGCTTTCGAGCGATCATTCGCATCATGGGGTTGCTCGCGGTCTACGGGATACTCGTTACGCGGTACTCGTTCGTTCCGTGCGCGCATGCACAGTTCCCGCCGAAGTGCGATAGCGATAAGTCCTGCGTAGGAACGGCCATTACGATTTCCGTCACGAGCGGCAAGGGCGCGCAGTATGTCGATGTCGATACGTCCTATCTGCTCGATAACTTGGGAATCGCGATGACCTTCGAAGCCTGGATCGCGCCGCAGCCGCAACCGGGAAAAACGCAGTACATCGCAGGTTTGTGGGGGCCGAATCAGGACAATAACGATCAATGGGTGCTCTTTATTAAAGATAACCAAATTACATTCGAGCTTTCGAAAGATAATTCTTATAAAGGCGAGACCGATAATACCATTGCGATGGCAAACGTCCCCGATCTTTACACGAACGGCTGGCGGCATGTTGCTGCAGAGTGGGATGCGGGAACAACGGAGGCGCGCATTTATCTCGATGGAATGCTTGTGGCTTCGGCAACGAATCCGGTTTACCCACTCACGAAGCTCCATGTGCCGGAAGATCCGGTTCTCCCGCTTCAAATCGGAAGCTGCAACGGGCTTTACGACGACACCGTAAAGCGGCGAGCGTTTCTCGGGCAAATCGACGAAGTGCGGCTTTGGAACCGTTCCCTTTCGCAAAACGAGATTGCGTGCGGAAGGCTGATCTCGCTCATTGGGAACGAAGCGGGACTCGCACTCTACTATCGCTGCAATGAAACGGCATCGAATCAATTTCTCTGCGATGGCTCGGGTAATGACCATCTTGGTCTGCTTCGCAGCGGAGCGGTGTGCGATTCCAGCAATCGAACGATCCCGTTGACTTACAGCGTGCAGCCCACGCTCGTCAATACATCGGTCACCTGCACGGAAGATACCGATCTCACATTCACAATGACGGATACATCGGTCTGCGGCGATAAGGTGAACCTTATTTTGTATGGCCCAGACAAAGGCCTCTTCACATTGTCGCAAAAACAGTTCACCCTTGTCCAAGGAGTTCCACAACCGTTCACGGTGCATTTTCATACGGATCTCATTGGCCCAGTTGCCTCCGGCGTTGCTGTGGAAAACGCCAATAGCTGCGGCGATCCGATTTTCATTCCCATCAATATCGACCGCAAAACACAGCTTCAATACTCCTTCGATCGGCTCAAGCTCGATACACTATACGTCGGCTGCCAAACCGTAACAAGTTCCTCACAAACGCTGACGATTTGCAATCCGGGTCCGGGAACAGTTACCGTCTCGAAAATTTCGCTCGATAGCAATCATTTTACATGGAACTCGCCGGGGCTTTCGCTCCCAAAGGTGCTCAACATCGGCGATTGTATCACGCTGACCGTCACGATGAACGATATCGATTCTTCGCATACATTTTTGGACACGCTTCGGATCGCGAGCAACGAACTCTGTCCCGGCAGCGGCGTGATCCCGGTCTACGGCCGTGTGCAGGATGTGCTGGGAATTTTAGAGCCGGATGGAAAAACGGAACTCGATTCGATGGATTTCGGTGAGGTGTGCCCCGGATTCGTAAGCGGGACGACCAATTTTGAATATCGCGATTTGGCCAGCGATACACTCGTCATTGACACAGCGGTTTATAATCCGACCGATTTTTTCGGTGCCGTGCTCAATTTTCCGCTGAAGCTCCTTCCGAAAACCGCGAACCAACTGACTTACGCGCGCTTCAAGCCGAGCAAACCGGGACCACTTGTGGGAACGCTTACCGTGACAGGAGAATATCATGGCTGCGAGATTATCAAGACGGTAGCACTTACCGGAAAAGGTTATTCGGTCGATGTCGATTTTCTTACACCGCCGCCGATCAATTTCGGTCCTGTCACGATTGGCAAAACATCTCAACTGGCGGTGCAAGCGGTGGACAGCGGGCCGGGAACTCGAAACATCGATTCCTATTTGCATATCGGGGATGTTTTCACGATTATTGGCGGCAAGAGCTTTGCCATCGCGCCCAATCAGCAATTGCCGATCACGATTCTTTTTCGACCGCGGCAGCCGATCACCTATTATGATACGCTTTCGATTTTCGATGAAGGATGTTATGAAGTGAAGTCGATTCCGATTCAGGGAACGGGAATTTTTAAGGCATTCCAGTTCACGCCGTCATATCTCGATCTTACCGGCGTTGTCGGCTGTGCATCGGAATCGGGACCGATTTCGATGCAGAATGTTTCTGGCCAAACGCTGACCATTACAAGTTGCGTTTTGAACGATCCCACTGGAAAATTCAGCGTAACCGGTCTTAACATCCCCTCGACCTTCACGAATCAGCAGACTTGGAACTTTAACGTAACGTACACGCCGAACGATGTGAATCTCGATCGAGCGGACGAAGCTTATATTGACGTCACGCTTTCTGATGGCGAGGTCTATCAGATCATTCTTCGCGGCACGAGCCTTGCTCCACGTTTGTATGTCACGCCGCTGACGCCGTATGGACTTGTCGAAGTGGGAACCTCAAAGCAGAACACCATCCTGCTGCAAAACGCGAGCAATGTGTACGAGCATGTGGATTCGGTTTTACTTCCCAACGGATATTCGCTGATTAGTTCCAATCCTTCGCTTCCAGCGACGATTGGTCCGCGCGATTCGATCTGGATTGTCGTACAGTTTGCGCCGGATTCGGCGATGGACTACGATGGGAATTTATCTGTGTTCGTCGATTCTCCCTGTACGAACACCTATACCGGTCAACTCACGGGAACCGGCGAGGTCGTATCGCTGGACGTGCCGATCAGCTTTATGAACTATGGCCTCGTCCGTCCGTGCGATTGTGGTGTGCGCGATATTCCGCTCGCGAATTACAGCCACCATATTCCGATCGTACTTGATTCGATTTGGATTAATGGGCTTGGTGTGACGCTTCTGACACCGGGTACATTCCATTGGGACATCAAGTCGTCGGGGAAGGATTCCCTCCCGGTCACGCTCGATACGATGAGCTACGATACGCTTGAAGTGACATTCTGCCCGAACATTCCGGCCATCAATGCGAATTTGACGAAGATCGATACACTCCACATCGAAGCGCACACACCGGGCTGGAGCGATACGTTCGAAACAATTCTGAGCGGCGAGCGCGAAATGAATTTCCAGCCGACCGTAACGACGGTGCAGTTTCCAGCCACGAGGGTCGATACATCGGCCAAGCCACAGAACGTGGGCATAACGGTTCCCGGCGTCAATATCAATCCCGATGGCGATTCGGTGGTCATCGACAATGTTTCGTTCCAACCGGATCAGAAGGTGTTCACCGTCGTTGCCTCGACGGGCGCACCGCTGCCCTGGATTATTCATCGCGGTCAAAAAGGATTTGCAATCAAAGTGAACTTTTTACCGCGCGCGCCAAAGATATACACGGCACGGATGCTGATTCATACGGTCTATCCGTGCAACAGCACCGATACGACAGTGCTTGTGATGGGTTCCGGGTTTGCGCCGGCGTTTGGGCTGCAAATGGCGTTCGATACGGCTCGCGTTGGGCTCGACACCATGCGCCTTACGACCTGCGATACGCTTTCGCTCCCAGTTATGCTCAATCGGGATATTCCACAGGAATATATGAATGTCTATTTTCATTTGGGTTTCGACACGACGGAACTTCAACTGCTGAATGGCTCCTCTCCGTTTACCGATTCCGTGTATGGAGCAGATACAGCCGACGGTGCACACATTGCGCTCGTCAATGGCATCAACATCAAAGCGGGAACGATCACAACGCTTAAATTCAAAGTGATTGGGGGCGCGAAGATTTTTCCGATTACGCTCGACGGTATCAATTTCGATAGCGATTCGCTTGTCTTTTTCGAGATCGTCGCCGGAGTCGATCACGGTGTGGTCGAGATCGATCAGCCAATGATTGCTGTAACCAAAATGACGGTCTTCGATACCGTCGATGTCAAAGATTGCAAGAGCGAGACGGTGACGGTCTATAATACTGGCGTGATTCCTGTGCGGTTCGATTCGCTTTCGCTTCCGATCTGGCATAAAGTTACCGCGTCGTCGAAACCAATTCCTGCGACATTGCAGCCAGGGGATTCCGTTCAACTCACCGTCACGTTTTGCCCTCGCGATTCTATTGTTATCGATACAACGATTACGGCGATTTCCGATTCGCCGTGCGTTGTAATCGATACAGGAACGATCACGGGCGTCGGCTATGCGCCACCCTATCCATTCCGCATGCTGACGTTACCGGACATTGGAACGGGCGACACGATCAGCGGTATTATAATGGATACGGTATCGGTTCCCATCGTAATCGATCACTCTATTCCGCTCACGCCGCTCGATGTGCGGTTTACCTTGCATTACGATGCCCGCGCGCTGGAATATCTGAGTGTTACCTCACCCTATGCGGAAGCAACGATCAATAACGTTCCGGGAACGATTGCTTTTACATTCCCGGAATCGCAGAATATCGACAGTGGGGAATTCGCGCGTGTGAAATTCCTGATGACGGTTCCCGACAGTGCCGTTTCGACGCTTTCGCTTGCGCCAGGGAAATTCACGAGCGATTCGATTATGTTCATCAAGCCGCGACCGACGGGAGATACGAGTCTTGTCTATGTCGGGCCGCACTGTGACGTTTCAACGCTGAGCTTTGTGGGCGGTTCGAATGCGCTCGCGCCGGTCCAGCCGAATCCTTCCTCCGATATTGTATCGGTCGATGTATCGTTCATGGTCGATGCGAATGCACAACTCGACATTATCAACAGTTTAGGTACGACCGTTATGAAACCGCTAGACGGAAGCGCCGGGTATAAGGCGGGAACCTATCGAATCACATTCGATACGCATCGTCTTTCAAATGGTGCTTATTCGCTTGTGTTTCGCGCCGGCGACTTTCAAGCGGTGGAACGATTTATGGTGATTAAGTAAGAATAGTTTGAGACGAATAGTTTTTATTTTCCTTTTCGCAACGGTATTTGCACTTGCGGGATCTGCGTTCGGACAAGATATTCCGGCGCAGTCCATTGTGTCACCTTTTCACGCGGGACTTCGAATCGATTACCTGAAAAATTATCATGCAACGACTTCGGAGATCGTTGCCGACTGTCCCGAATGCGGTTATTTTTCGAATGGTGTGGGCGGTGGCTACGAGTTTCAGTTATTCGGGGAAGTTCCCTTCAATTTTTTGCGTCGGCTCGATCTTGATTTCGGTCTCGGTGTTACACAGCGCGGCGGTTCCTTCGGACTCACCTCGACGAATGAACTGACGGTCTATGATGAAAATAAAGGACAGGATGTCTATGAGCCGCTCGATCTTCAACATAATTTTACAGCGAGTTTGATCTATCTCGATCTTTCGGGTGGCCTACGATTCGATCCCATTAAGCATTTTGCCGGTTATTGCTCTGCGACGCTCGATGCAGGAATTCCTGTGGGGCATTCCGCATCGGCAAAGCAAACGGAGACGATTATTTCTCCCCAAGGGTATATTTTTCCCGCAACAAGTTCCACGACATCCACGGAAAGCAATGGTTCCATTCAAGGTATCTCCACGCTTTTCGGCATTACCGGTACGGTCGGATACGAGCTTCCGTTCGGGTCTTTGTTGACGGCATCGCCGGAACTTTCATATTATCTTCCAGTAAATTCTGTTGCATCGACGCGGCCCTGGCATGTGTCATCGATCAGCATCGGCGTTGCGCTTCGATGGAATGAACCACCAAAAGAAATTCCAGGAGAACCAAATCCAACGCCGCAAAAACAGGAACCTCCCCGCGTTGCACGACAAGATCCCAATGCCTTCGCGCCAAAGCTCGCGGCTGCAAGCATTGCGAGCGAACCATTGCACATCGTGGAAACGACGGTGACGGAAACATTCCCAATTCTTCCTTATATCTTTTTCGACAGCGCAAGCGCGCAGCTTCCAGACCGCTTCGCACAGATTTCAGCCGAGGAAGCGAACCGATTTCAGGAGAGTGAACTGCCGCATCGTTCGCTCGAATCGTATTATCAGATTCTGAATGTAATCGGGAACCGGATGCGCGCAAATCCCGAAGCAACGCTAACGATTAATGGGACTACGGATGGTCAGGAAGTCGCAGGAGGTGGGAATGAATTAGGGATCGATCGCTCCAATACGGTCCGAGATTATTTGAAGCGGGTCTGGCGCATCGACCCGACGAGGCTCATTCAAACTCGTAGCGAGGAACCACATAATCCATCGAGCACACAATATGCCGAAGGATTTGAAGAAAATCGGCGAGTGGAACTCAGTTCTGATAATGACCAGATTTTGAAACCGATCGTTCACGAGCGGTTTCGAGAAGAGTCCGCGCTTCCAAAAACGATCCCAATCGCGCTCACGGCGAACAGTTCCATAGGCATTCGGCATTGGCAGCTTGCAATTCTTTCTCACGATTCGTCCGTCTTCGAATCCTCGGGCGAAGCGGCGCCACCGGCCCAACTTACATGGCAGCCGAACGATGCACAAATCGAATCGCTCGCGAAAACATTGACGCCGAAAGATTCCCTCATGCTCCATTTCGAAGCCGAAGCTGCGAACGGCGCGCATTCCGTGCAGGATTTTGCGTTTCCAGCTTCGAAGACTATCAATCCGTTCGAACTTAGCCGGCTTTCGCTCATCGTTTTCGATTTCGATCAATCGAAAATTGGCGAGCAAAACGAACGGATGATTTCGCAGTTCGTCGCAAAATCGTTCTACCCAGCTTCGACTGCCTCTATCACTGGTTCCACGGATAATCTGGGGGAACTCGCACATAATCAGACGCTTTCCGAAGCGCGCGCCTTTAACGTCCGTGATCTCATTCTTAAGGATAAACCGGACGCGAAAATCACCAGCGCGAAAGGCATCGGTCCTTCGAATTTACTGTACGATAATCATCTCCCCGAAGGCCGCTATTATTGCCGCACTGTGAGAGTGGAGGTGCAAACGCCTCTGGAATCTATTTTACCGGAACAAAAGTAGCCGTGACCTTTAGGTCACGGTTATAGTAGACGATTGGGATTCTTTTTTAAGATCGCACCGATTTTTCCCACCAGTATTTGTACTGCGGCATCTAAGGCCATTTCATCCTGCTCCGAAAATCGATCCTTCACTGGCGCATCCACATCGAGCACGCCGAATAACGTTCCATCTTTCAGAATGATCGGCAGCACAATCTCCGATTGCGAAGCGGGATCGCAGGCGATATGATCCACAAAATCATTCACATCGGAAACCCGAATTATTTTTCGTTCCAATGCGGCCCTTCCGCAAACACCCTTTCCCATCTCGATCACCGTGCAAGCCGGTTTCCCTCCAAACGGACCGAGAACTAATTTCTCGCCATCGAAGAGATAAAAGCCGCACCAATTGATACGTTCCATTGAATGAAAAAGAAACGCCGCCGTATTCGAAAGCGCGGTGATAAGAGGTTCCTCAATGGAAATCAAAGCATTCAAACTACTGCCGGTCATAGGTTCCTCTGAACGCTGTTCAAGGAGATACGGTTTAGAGAAGTCATTTCATTCTCCATTCTTAATTTAGCACTGTTATGAATTGGCCCATTGTAAAAGGTAAGACAACCAGGCAGGCCCATGTCGGGCTGCCCGAAGGTACGTTCGAAGAGGAGCACGGTCGCGAAGGTTTCTACGGCCGCGTCTCGCATCTTTATCACACCCATCCGCCCACCGGCTGGACCCGCATCGAAGGTCCGCTGCGTCCGCACGCGTTCTACCTCGAGAAGGTCACGCCTTCCGACATGGCCGATCCCCGCGGCACGCCGGAACCCGTGCTCTATAACGACGACCTTATCCTCTCCATCAGTCGCCGCGCCGAAGCCGCACCATTCTACAGCCGCAATGCCGATGGCGACGAACTTTTCTTCATCCACAAAGGGGAAGGAAAGATCGAAACCGATTTCGGCATTCTTCAATATGAAAAAGGCGATTACATCGTCATTCCCCGCGCCACGACGTATCGTTTCGTTCCTTCGGTGAAGGATAACTTCATCGTCTGCGTCGAAGCCCATGGTTCCGAAATTCTTCCGCCCACGCCGGAGCAAAAAGGCCTCATCGGAATGCACGCGCTCTACGACATGAGCGCCGTAACCATACCCGATTTCATTCCCTACGAGAAAAAAGGCGATACGAATGGGAAGGAATACGAGCTCCGCGTCAAGCGCCTCGGCGAATACACTTCGATTTTTTATCCGTTTCATCCGATCGATTTGGTGGGATGGAAAGGCGACCTCACCGCTTTCAAAATCAATATGCGCGATATTCGGCCCGTCATGTCGCCGCGCGTGCATCTTCCACCTTCGGCACACACGACGTTTCTCGCCGAGAACTTTGTCATCTGCAGTTTCCTTCCGCGGCCGCTCGAAGAAGATCCCGAAACGCTTCGGGTTCCCTTCTATCATCGCAACACCGATTACGATGAAGTGCTCTTTTATCACGATGGCGATTTCTTCTCGCGCGATAATATCAAGCCCGCAATGATGACGCTGCACCCGCAGGGCATCCATCACGGACCGCACCCGAAGGCGCTAAAAGCCAATCCGAACATCACGCGCACCAACGAGTACGCCATGATGCTCGACGCCAAGCACCCGCTCAAACTCGCGCCCGCCGCCGAAGCCGCCGAGTGGAAAGAATACTGGACGAGCTGGCAGGAAAAGAAGGAAGTGGAGAAAGTATAGTAGCTTTCTATATTGCATAGCCTCATACAAATGTTGGACAGCATGGCAGAAGCATCGGATGAAGGAATAATTTTTGCCGCTCTTTTGGTGTGCCAGAAAAACTTCCACATGTCGTTATTGTCGGCGCGGGATTCGGCGGGTTGCAGGCCGCGCTGCAGCTTGCGAGCGCACGGTGCTACGTAACCGTCATCGATCGCAACAATCATCATCTTTTTCAGCCGCTGCTCTATCAGGTGGCAACGGCAGGGCTTTCGCCGGGCGATATTGCGATTCCCATTCGACATGTGCTGCGTCGCGCTCGCAATACCGAAATCCTCATGGCAGAGGTCACCGGAGTCGATACCGCAGAGAAAAAAGTTCTGCTCGAATCCGGCAGGGGTATTCCCTACGATTACCTCATCCTTGCGACCGGTGCGCGGCATAGCTATTTAGGTCACGAAGAATGGGAACCCTTTGCGCCCGGCCTCAAGTCGATCTCCGACGCGACTCAAATTCGCGGACATATTCTCTCCGCTTATGAAAAAGCAGAACTCGAAACCGATCCCAAACGACAGCAGGCGCTGCTCACGATTGTTATTGTTGGCGGCGGACCGACCGGAGTGGAAATGGCCGGTTCCATCGCCGAACTCGCGCGGAAAGCGCTGAAGCATGAGTTTCGGCATTTCGATCCCAGCCATACGCGCGTAATCCTGGCCGAAGCCGGTGCCCGAATTCTATCTGGGTTCCCAGAATCGCTTTCGAAGGCAGCCCGCGCAGAGCTAGAAAAGCTCGGCGTTGACGTCCGGATGGGAACCCGAATCGAGAAGATTAGCGCGAAGGGCGTCCGTATGAATGGCGTGGAGTTGGAAGCCTCGACGGTAATCTGGGCGGCCGGCGTTCAGCCATCCAAAGCCGCAAGCTGGCTTGGGATTCATTCCGAACGCGACGGAAGAGTTCCTGTCGATGCACACCTGAATCCGCAGGGCCATTCGAAGATCTTTGTCATCGGCGATACTGCGAAGGTGCTCGACACAGATGGCCATCCGCTTCCCGGCCTTGCAGTCGTCGCAATGCAGCAGGGAAGGTATGTCGCGAAAAGAATTCGGGCTCGCTTGTCACAGAAAAGTAGGTCGGTACCGTTCCGGTATATCGACAAAGGAATGCTCGCCACGATCGGAAGGACGTTCTCTGTTGCAAGTATTTGGCGTATCAACGTTTCGGGATGGTTTGCGTGGCTGATCTGGGTCTTCGTCCACATTATGTACCTTGTCGGGTTCCGAAACAGGGTCATCGTGATCCTCGACTGGATGTGGGCTTACGTCACATATCAACGTGCTGTTCGGCTTATCGTGGAAGACAAACCGACGCGTTAACGTTTACGATGTTCCCACTCCACATCCCCAACGCCCGTAAGTTGATTGGCGCGGCGTGCAAGTGTGAAGAGCAAATCCGAGAGCCGGTTCAGATAGATCACATCGAAAGTTCCGATCTCCTCCGAAGCGGCCAGATGCACGAGCGAACGTTCGGCGCGTCGGCAGACGGTGCGGCCCAAATGGAAACGCGAGGCAAGTTCGGAGCCGCCGGGAAGAATAAATTTCTTGAGGTCCGGAAGCAGCGCAGTGTGTTCATCGATAGCACGCTCTAATCGTTTGGCATTCTCTTCGGTGATTCTGGGAACGTTGTAAGTGGACCGTGTTTCGAGCGGCGTGGCAAGGTCCGCGCCGAGAACGAACAAATCTTCCTGAATACGCTTCAGGAATGATTCCATCTCCTGTTCTTGGGCGGCTGCCGCACAAAACCCGATGAACGAATTCAATTCATCGACATCTCCGTAGGCCGCGATGCGCGCGGAATCTTTGGGAACTCGACCGCCGCCGAAAAGGCCGGTCGTGCCGTCGTCACCTGTCTTGGTGTATATCTTGATGGACATTGGCGTTCATTCTCGTTCCGAGTGTTTCCTGAATCAATTCCTTGATCGCTTCCACTTTTTTTCGCAAGCTTTCGATCTCCTGCGGCACAATCGACTTCGCGCTCGGCTTCTGATAAAAAATTTCGAGCGCATTCAACTCGATCAGCATGTCGGTCAGCATCGTGAGCGCGGTGCGCAAGCGGCCGTTCACTTCACCGCCGCGAAAGAGTTCGTCTTCGAGCAGCGCGCGATAGGGGTTATCGGGCCAGAACTGA
>DASYAJ010000492.1:0-3162 GCA_036501405.1 Kapaibacterium sp. (SeqCode) | reverse complement strand
GGCCCCTCCCGCAAGCGGGAGGGGAGTAGGATAAAGGTCAGGCTCTCTTGCAAGCGGGAGTGGAGAAGTTGGAGCGCCATTGATTTCGCCGAGTGCGGCGAACATCACGCGGCAACCAAAATTTTTTTCATAAAAATTTCGGAAATACTTGACTTCGGTCTTTGTAGGGTTTATATTTGTAGTAATTAGATGGGCACCTATGGACTTAGATAAATCATGAGGATCAATTAGAATGGGATAGAAGCAGGAATTCACTCCATTTCATAAAAATCGGCAAAAGAATGCGATAATATTCATGGAAAGAAAATGAATATTAAACGAGCCTAGCGAAACTGAAAACGTTTTAGCAAAGCAAGGCTGGGCGGAGTCGCCGCACACCACGCGGGATTAGGTGAGCTTTACTCTTGGGTCGAGCTTGGCGTAGATGAGATCGACGATGAAGTTCACCGTGACGAAGATGACTGCGGAGAAGATTACGGTTCCCTGAATGATGGGGAAATCGCTGCGGGTGATGGCATCGACCGCTTGAAGTCCGATGCCGGGCCAGTTGAAGATGTACTCGATGAAATAAGTTCCGACAAGCAAACCTGCGAGCCACGCGCTGACCGTCGTGACGACGGGATTCAAAGCATTGCGAAGCGCATGTTTATAGACGATCGATTTCCAGGGCGCGCCTTTGGCTTTGGCGGTGCGGATGTAATCGCTGGACATGACTTCGATCATACTGGAGCGGGTGACGCGCGCGATAATGGAAACAGGCCGGAAAGCAAGGACGAGCATCGGGAGGATGAGATATTCGATATGAAGTTCCCCGCCTTCCCACATGTATCCGGAAACGGGGAGCCAATCGAGCCAGGAACCGAAGACGATCATGGCGAGCAATCCCATGACGAAAGCGGGAACGGAAATTCCGATGAGCGCGAAGAGCATCGAGGCGTTATCGAAAAGCGAATAGGAACGAATCGCGCTGAGCACGCCAATCGCCACGCCGACAATCGAAGCGATAATCATGGAACTAATGGCAAGCGTGGCCGTCGCGCCGAATCGATCCCAAATGCTGGAAAGTACGGGGCGATTCGAAGTGAAGGAGCGGCCCAGGTTCCCTTCTGCGACGTCGCCGATGAAACGAAGGTATCGCTGCCAGGGCGGAAGATCGAGACCGAGTTCGTGACGAATGGCGGTCTGCGTAGCGAGATCGGCGCGCTGGCCCTGCATCATGCGGGCGGGATCGGGAAGCAAATTCATGATGAAAAAGACGACCGTCACCACGCCGAAAATGACGAGGAAGGAATAAACTAAACGGCGGATAGCGAAGGAAATCATGAACCTGGATTACGCGAATTGGATGGATTTGCAGGATTACGATCGGATACGATAACGATTTGCGAAATCATAAGCGTAGTGCTAACAAAATACGAGGAAAGGAGTTTTAGATTATTTTTTATCGGAAATTTGAGATTATCTACGTAATAGAAGGACCGAGAGTAATCCAGAAAATCCATCCAATCTGCGTAATCCAGGTTCTAATCGAGTTTTACCGCCGTGCCGTAGCAGAGTACTTCGGTGACGCCGCCCATGATTTCGGTGGCGTCGTAGCGGACTCCGATGATGGCGTCGGCACCGAGCTGCTGGGCATGAGCGACCATGAGTTCGTAGGCATCGGTGCGGGCGCGCTCGCAGAGATTGGTGTAAAGGGAAATGTTCCCGCCGAAGATCGTCTGCAAGCTTGCAGCGAATGAGCCGACGATAGAACGGGAACGAACAATAATTCCGCGCACGACGCCGAGGTTTTTGTTAACCGAGCGTCCGGCGATTTCGAAGGAGGTGGTGATATTAGAGTGGTCCATGAGAATGAGGATTTGAAACTACAAAAATACGAGGATTGCAGGAGCGTTCCGAAAATTTCGTATCTTTGTAATCCATTTGTGGTGCCTCACTTAAAGCGTGAGGTGAAAAGGGAATCTCGTGCGGTATTGAATGAGCGATCATCCGAGCCAATTCGAGAGCTGCCCCGCAACTGTAACTCCTTCGGCATCTTGATGCCGAAACATAGACCACTGGGTATTATTCCCGGGAAGGCTGCATCGCTACGATGCAAGGAGAAGCCAGGAGACCTGCCACAATCCATACTCATTCATGGACGATTGCTCGTCCAATTGCCTTCGAGGGAGAGGCAGGAGTTACAGGTATTCATCGGGAGCAAGCGCTTCGCTTGCTTTCGGCTGATTTTTCCTTGCTCCGTTGCTCGCCCTCTGTCGGCTGTATCGGAGACTTCTTGTTGCAGTTTTTTTCGCTGGTGGTCATCGTAGGCATAGCATTCAGCTATGTGGATGCGTTCGCCCAAACGAAAAGTTCACCGTCCAGCGATACGATAAAGCAGCTCCCATCGAAATCGGTCGAGATCACGGCGGTGCGTCCGAGCGATCTGCCGACAGTCGATGCGCGCGGAGTAGCGATCAAGCCCACGAGCGAACTTATCCGCGAAACGGGTTCCTATCTTGCTTCGAATGCGTTGGAAGCGATGTCTTCGTCGCTCGATATTCGCGAATATGGTATATTAGGCGATATTGCACTTCCGAGCTTTCGCGGACTGCCGCCGGAATACACGATTATCTATCGCGATGGTATTCGGGTCACTAACGAGCAGCTTGGTGAGACTGATCTCGGTCAGCTTACATTACACGGCGTTTCAAACGTGGACCTCATTCCAGCTTCGAGCGCCATTTTGCTCGGCGGGGATGCAATTGGTTCCGCGATCAATTTGGTGAGTGAAGTGGAGGATTCGAATACGCTAATGCTCGGCACGGAGCAAACGATGTATGAAGGCGCAAGCGGTTTTCCGACGAATGGATATTACGGGAAGTTTTCGGTCAAGCCAGCGACGAATCTTTCGATTATTGGAGGAGGATCGGTCGATGAGTCCACTGGTGCGTTCCCCTTTTATCAGGATTCCGCGCATCCGAACGTATTACGACAGAATAACGATGCGATACTCAGAAGCGCCAATCTTACGGGACTTTGGACCACTTCGGATAACACAACGATTCGATGTATAGGGAATTACTTCTATGTGGACCGGGGCGTACCGGGAGCGATTTCGACGGAAGGATATGGCGCGTCCGATTTTACCGCTCGGCAAACCGACGCGCAGAGCTTCGCAGC
>DASYAJ010000491.1:0-4465 GCA_036501405.1 Kapaibacterium sp. (SeqCode) | reverse complement strand
CACTCGTATCGAGTGAAGTATGGAGAGGTGTGCAGCTTGGGTTTGTCGCAATCAGGCATTCGGTTTCGGCGGAGTCCACCGACAAACTATCGAATACCAAGACGGTATCACTCAGTTCGAGCTGAGGACGCGGTCCGCCGGAACCCTTCAGTGGCAAGGAAAACGAAGTTCCGCAGCTATCGATGACGACCGTAAGCGTTCCCGAATCGTTTTGTTCCGATGCCGGCGCATATTCAATTGCAAACGTTCCCGTATCATAAAAGCTGGAGAGTCCGTTTTGAAGGAAAAATCCGGTTCCCGATACGGAAGCGCTCAGCACATCGATCGAATCGATTCCATTGGCTATGAGCGAAACAAGCTTCGTGCTAACATTCCCCGGGCAGACCGTATCGAAAGTCAAAAGCGACTTACTCCATTTCGCTGCCGGAATTTCGCGCGAGCCACGCAAGGAGAATGCGGGTCCGGTGCATCCCGTCGGCGAGAAAAACGTAAACGTTCCAGTGTCCAACGCACCCATTTGCGGCATGTACTGGACCGATACGGTGATAGCATCATGCGGTGGAATGACAACGGGGAAGGAAAACGGGACGATCGAGAACCGACTGGAACCGCTATAGGTATTTGTAAAAAAGGTAACCGTATCGTTCGTCGTATTGGTAAGTGTATCGATGGCCAGTACGGTATCGAGCTTGCATCCACGGCCTAAAAGAAGATGCGGCTCGGTGAAGACAACACCGGAAAACCCTTTATCGCCAGAGAGGACCGTGACGCCCGTGCCGCACGGAGACATTTCAAAATAGGCCGTAACGATAAAGTTACCGTTTGTCGAGGGAGTAAATGTGAGGGCAACCTGCACGCTGTCATGTGCGGGAATCGTGATGGGAAACACTTCTTGCGTTCGCCATACGTTGTTCGTCGAAAAAGAAATCGAATCGAGCATCACAAGCGTCTCGTTCGGATTGGACAGAACGAGGTCTGTATCCTGCGCGCCGCAGACCATTCCTATATTGACGTTCGGCGCTACGATGGGAATAGGAGGAACGACGTTAATCGATACAGAAACGGACGTATCGACCTGACATTGAAATGTCGTGAGCGAAAGATTCGCCGTGACGGTGCCGCACGAAAAGGTATGGATTCGAACATGCACGAGCAATGTATCACCGGGAGCTTTGAAGATCCCTGTTCTGCCATCGATGATTGTGAGAATACTATCGGGTTCAGCCGAAATCGACGTAATGGCATCGTTGACATCGCCCGAATTAGTTACCACAATCGTGGTATCGCGGGAGATGCCAGCAAGCGACGCCGGAACGGTTCCCATATCCATCGGCTGCATCGACAACGCGTCCTTGCCGCGGTCGGCCGTCATGGGTACCACGACGGACGCATTGCATTTGTTCAGATTGAACACGAGTGAAGCATAGAGCGCGCCACCCGGGCCGGGAAGCAGTTGAACGGTCAGTGGTATACTCTGACGCGGTGCTAATGCAATAGGGAACGATTGTACAAGCTGTACACCTGGCGGTGCTGTGACGCTGAGAACGATCACGGAATCGGTCACGCTGGGATTCGTGATCGTCAGGTGCGTCGACGTTGGGAGCTTACACGGGACAAAGGTTCCAAACGCAAGCGTATCCGGAAAAACGCGCAGCCCCACGCTATCGTAAGAACCGCGCAATGCCACAAGCATTCTGCCTCCGCAAATGCTGGAACTCGCGATATACAACGAATCACTGAAGGAGCCTCCGAACGGAGGTTCGAAATGCACTCGCAAGGCTCCGATAATATTCGAATCAGCAGGGAGCGAAAAATTGGAATCGACCGGAATCAGCGAAAAAGCGGTTCCCAATCGCAGTCCCTCGGTATCGACAAGAATCGGAGCGGTTCCCACATTACGCACATGGACCATCGTATCGAAAGCACGATTGCAGCGAAGCGTAGGAATGACGATTTGTTGTTCAACCGGCGCAAGGGCAAAGCCTGGCGTTTGGTCCACCATCGGCGAGGAAGAAGGGACAATCGAGGCATTGATGCCCTGCACAAAACCGTCGCGGCCATGGCCGGAAAAATCGTGGATGCGTGTGGCACCCGAGGCATCGTCGAAAGAATAATAGAGAACAAGACCGGAAGCATTCCCAGGTACAACATGATACAGGTGCTGTTTTATCGTTCCAAACGACTGGGGTGCATTCCAAATCCGAAGTTCATCGATGGAGCCGATAAATCCGGTTCCCGACATACTCATGCCGATTCGGAGGCTATCCGAATTCGAGTCTAACGGAACAGGCGGGGCCTTAATACTTCGGACTTCCACCGTGTCGATGTAGAGTCGCAAACTATCACCCGGAGTGAAGGCGAGCGCATAATGATGCCAATTGCCAAGGGAATCGTTCTTAGTAGAAACGACGGTATAATATGTTGTGTGTTGAACGTTTCCAAACACCGTGGAATCGATCTGAAAAAGGATTCCGTAGGTCCCCTTATCGACGAGCGCCGCTTTATCGCTAAGCGTTTGCACCCGCGCCCAGCATTCAATGGTAAAGCCGTTCGTTAAGTTGAGCGCGTGAATTCCCGGCGTCGCGACGTAAGAATTCCCTGCCGAAATTCGCAGCATATTCCGCGAGCAGTCCTGCGCGAAAGATACGCGAGCGCAAAGCACAACCGTCGCGAAAAGCGCCGTCCAAAGCAAGGAGCGATAGGTATTGGTACTTCTCATTCGCCGCCGTTCTCGATGGTTGCCCGGACGGTTCGCGAAAGCACGCGGCCTTCCGGGATCGAATTATCGAATAGATTATCGCGCGAGCCATGCGATTCGGTCACAATGGGAACCTGCGGACGATGGAGCTGCTTCACGGCAGCTTCGAGCATGTCCTCCGCACGGCCAACGCGCTCGCGAGCAAGCTTATCGTTGAATGCATCGTCACCGGTTTTATCGGTATGGCCTGTAAGTACCACATTGGAACCCTTTTCTATGGCCGTAGCCATTTCACGAATAATGGCGTCCGATTCCTTTTTGTCGAGTGTCGAGGAACTATAATCGAAGAGAATCAGACTGTATCGTTCGAGCTGTTTTCCGCCGGTGGTATCTTCGGCATGATGCGATGTGTCGCGGTGTTCCCTATGCAGATGGATCACGCCTCCGGCTTGCGCGGTATCGCCGAGACTATCGATTGCCGTGAAAACATACCGAAGGGAATCTTCCGCGCTTGGCGCATCGTCCGGCATGGAATGTCCGTCGATCGTCCAGTTATACGAGTTCGATGTGCTATCGAGCGCATCGATTCGATACAGAATACGCCCATGCTGATAGACACTAATGGTCGCGGAACGAATTCCGGCATTCGCGGTGATCTCCGGTTCAAAGTTAATCTGCGGAGGAGTTGCAACGCGCTCGATCCGTTCGGTCCAGAGCGGAGCGGTAATGATGGGTGAGCTGGGAATGATTTCCACACGCCGATTCTCGGCTTGGCCGAATGCATTATGATCGTCCGAGGCGGCTTCCGGGAGCGAACGTCCACGCAAATGAATTCGGTCAGTAGAAATGCCCCAGACATGAATAAGATAATCCTGCACGCTCTTCGCACGCGCAAGGCCTATGAGATTGTTTGCAAGGGAATCGTTCTCGGAGTGCTCACTTCGTGTGCCGACGAGGGTAATACCGGCATCGGGATGCTCCGCGAGCCGCTTGCCAAGAATATCGAGCACATGGTGATGAATGTCGAGCGCGTTTGCGGTAAAGAGTTCCTTTTCGTGAAACTGCGATCGGGTCGCCGAAGTGGAATGATAATATCGGGAAGGAATATCGGATGAACCATCATCGAAAAAGATATAATGGAGCATCGGAAAGACTTCCGTCACATGCATCCGCTCGATCGAAACAACCGGTTCCTCCACCTCTTTGCCATTCTTTTCGACGCCCAATGCTTTCACCGAAACCGTGAGCATCGTTTTCTTCGGCGGAATAATTGTGGGCGTAGGGAGGGCAGACTGTGGCGGAACCGGTAATCTAGCGGGCTCCACAGCCAATGTCATCGGCTCAGGGCCGAATATATTATCGAGATGATATTCTAATGCAAGAGATGCGTTTAGAGAAAAATTCCAGAGGGAAGGATCGATCCTTGTAAACGGAACGAAGGCATTGAGCGAAGGCCGCAATGCCAAATGCGGTTCGATTGGCATGCTATAACTGGCTTCGATTGCGACGCCGAACTGAAAAATATTCGTTCCGGATATGGGGCCAGAATCCACCGTTCGAGTTTGTCGTTCATTCTCTGGATAGACTGTGTTGGACGGGGATGTAATACTTTCCGTTTCCACATAACTGTGACTTGTCAAATATCCGAAAATGGGTCCGACAGCGATGCTTGCCCGATCCATTATTGAATAGGAGAGTAATGCCGAAAGGCTAAACTCTCGGAGCGTTGCATTATAATTGCGTGCCCGATCGATGGTGTCATATTCG
>DASYAJ010000490.1:0-5545 GCA_036501405.1 Kapaibacterium sp. (SeqCode) | reverse complement strand
GCGGAAAAATGCGTACGCCGCTTTCGATAATAATTGGACCGTTCGAGCAATCGAGCACGACACCCGCGCCAATCTTCGCATCGGGATGGACCAACAAATTTTCCGGACTCACAATCGTAACGTGTGGGAACTGC
Organism: Kapaibacterium sp. (SeqCode); assembly: GCA_036501405.1. GTDB lineage: Bacteria > Bacteroidota > Ignavibacteria > Palsa-1295 > Palsa-1295 > PALSA-1295. The sequence goes on along the minus strand of DASYAJ010000490.1, from coordinate 5,411 downwards.
GGCCGCTCGATGCTTCTACGAACGATCGACCACGGTTCCAAATCCGCGCGGATGGCAGCGGCATTCGCATGAACCACTTCCCAGAGCGCTGCCGGCGCATCTTCGCGCACCGGTTCCGGGGGCTCGATGGGTTCTCCGGACTGCAGGAGATGACACATCTCATACGGGAGTTCCTCGAACACATGCCAGTGGTTGTTGGGATCGAAACTGAGCGATTCTCGCGCGTTCACGAGCAAGGTCGTGCCAACGGGAACTTCATTCACCGGCATCAGATGTCGCACTGCGGTCGCTTCCTTCAGTTCCGGGCGGGTATGCAGATAAATCTTCGCCTCGCGAAAGAGCGTCTGCACCCGTTCGATCGCGGTGAAGGCGCCGGTGTGCAATTCTGAAACGGAACGAGTGTAGGTCAGCGGCAGAAACTTTTTGCTCCGCGCCGGGGCATCTTCGTAGAGAAGGACATTATCGAAGGATTGCGCCACAAGGATAAATCAATGGGGACGGCCGTGAGCGCGTCCCCATTCTTTCGTGGAAATTAGGCTGCCGCTGCGGCCTGCTTTTGCTTCCGCTCGGCGAGTTGCTTGCCAAATTTCTTCTGGAAGCGTTCTACGCGGCCGGCCGTATCGACAAGCTTCTGCTTGCCCGTGAAGAACGGATGGCAGTTCGCGCAGATTTCGACGCGGACCGTTTCGCCTGAAGCGGTCGAACGCGTTTCAAATTCGTTTCCGCAACCGGCGCAATGGACCGTTACGGTGTGGTAATTCGGATGGATGCCTTTTTTCATTGTTTTCTCCTTTGGAGCGGACGGATGTGGCCGTACTCCTAATTAATTGTTATTGTGGACGGCCCGTAACAGGCCGCATCTCTCTAACGTTTCGAAGTTCCACACGTTTCATTCCTTTCGTTTTGCATCCGGTTTCTTTTTGACAGCATAGCCAAAAAATGCATCGTAAATGCATTTTAGCTTCGGATCGAGCGCAGAAAGGGCGTTCTGGTGCTTGCGAATAGTCAGGAAGTCCTTGCGGATAAAGGGTCCGGTTAGGACCGAATTCGCCGGATTTTGAAGCGCATTCTGAAGCGCGGTCTCCGCCAGCGTCTTCAGCGCCTGCTTCACAGTTTCCGGCTCCAATTTCATTGAAACGGCGATCTCCTCGACTCCTGACATCAGCAGTGTGATAAAATTCGAGCTGAAAACCGTCATCGCATGATACAGCGGCAGGTTCGGCTCTTCGAGGACAAGCAGGCCAAGCCCGCCCAAATCGGCGACGAATTTCCCAGCCCAGTCGATAGCCGATGGATCGTCGGATGAGCACATCCAATAAATATCGCGAAACGAATCGGCGCTCGGAGAAGAAATTGTCTGCATCGGGTGAAGCGTCAGTACCGATACGCCGTGCCGTGCCGCAAGCGCGCTCGGAGCGATCGAACCCGCAACCTGCACGATCATTTCCAGCCGCTCCGTAGCCGATTCGATCACCTTGCGCGAGGTTTCAACGACCATATCGTCGCGCGTGGCAATGATAACGACTTCGGAATCGATTTCGAATCGAGCCGCGCGAGCAGGAATCGGTCCCGACACTGACGCCGGACTCTTCTGCTGAATTGCATCGGCTAAGGAAAGCCCCACTTTGCCCTGGCCGACGATGGTGATGGTTTGTGCGCTCACTTACTCTTCCAAACGCCCGCGCCGATAAAAAAAGATTCTTTCGAAAAAAGATTGCTGCCCATGAAACTTTCCGCCCCGCTCAGCACACGTTATGGATATAGGGCGCTGTACACTCAAGAAACATCCACTCATTTTTTCAAACACACTCGTTATGAAACGCATTCTTACCACACTTTTTCTCGTCTTCGCTTTTTACGTTCCGGCATGGGGGCAGACGCTGACGATCGACTCGGTATCGTCCACGACGATGTGCGCCGGCGATCCACTTTCGGTCACGTTCACGGCGACCGGAACGTGGGGCCACAAAAATGCCTTCACCCTTCAGCTTTCAAATGACAGTGGGAACTTCGATAATGGGTTCCTGTATATCGGATCACTCATCGATTCTTTGTCAGGGACGTTTACAATTAATACGACAATTTGGGCAAGATCATCTACGCATTACCGCATACGGGTTCTCGCCGCAAGTCTGGATACTGAGATTATCAGTGCTGATAACGGGAGCGATATTGCAATCGGGACCAAACCGCCAGTAATTTTCTTTGCATTGTTGCCGGCTGGAGCTACAGGAACACCGACTGAATATGAAATACAATGGCAAGGTGACTTCAATGATCCGCGTTTGCAGGCTAATGTTTCCTGGGATTTTGGATCGGGTGCAAACCCTCCGAGTGTTGAGACCAATGAGATTGTGAATCCAGATGGACCTGTTACGCAAGATGTCACGTATTCGACCCCTGGGGATAAAACGGTCACGCTCACTGTCAGAGCTCCGGGTGGATGTTCCTCCACAGTGACGCAAGAAATCCATATTTATGACTGTAGCGATCCGGTTATTCCTAATGATGCAATAGTTATCAATTCGGACACAACAAAGGCGGAAGGGAAGAAGACTTATTGGGTTAATCCCGGATACACATTCTATGGGGCTGAGGATGATACCATCTTTGCTGAAGCTGGCTCAACGATTTCCGGGAATGGAGTCTATCAGTGCGTATTATACATGATGTCTGGCTCCGTTTTGGATTCGAGGAATGGAAGTAGCAATAGCGTGATTTTTGGTGACGGCGCAAGCATTATTCAAGAATCGAATGATTTTACTCTTAATTGCCCGAACTTGACTTTCGATTACACCACCGCCCCGCCAAACTCCATTATGCACATTAACGAGAACGAATCGGTCAGCGCATCAGGGCCGCCGGCTGAAATCGAGGTCTCGCCGAATCCGACGAACGGGATCGTTACGCTCGATCATGCTCCGGCGTTTGCGAGCATCACGGCGGTGAATGTGCTGGGCGAGAGGGTCGCGCAGATGAAAGCATCGGGGAACGGAACCGGGACGTTCGATCTTTCCAGCGCGCCGGCTGGAACCTATTACGTTCGAATTGCTTCTGGTGCAAGCGTGGTGACGAAAACAGTAGTGAAACAGTAATGCACTTGTAGTGGCGGGGTTTCCCCGCCCCCTCGTTCGACGATGATCTTAAGATTTCGCATAGTCGGGAAGGCGCCGAAACCGCGCCACTACAGAGGAGTCTGCAATTGCGGACTCCTTTTCGTCCTTCTCATTCTGTTTATTTCCGGATGCACGAACACGACCGATCCTCCGGCCCCCCTCTCGACGGGCGCGACGCTGAAGGGAACGGTTACCGCTTATACCTCGAACGCTCCTAGCTTCGTTTCGGCGGAGGGAACGGTTATTTCAATTCAGGGCACTGCATTTCAAGCCATTGCCGATACGGGCGGTCATTTCGAGATCGATAACGTTCCCGCCGGCGTCTATAACATTATTTTTTCGAAACCGGGCTTCGATTCGATGGTCTATCCGGTCCACCACATTCTCGGCGCGGGAACGGATATTATCGAGGACGCATACCTTGTGCAGGAATCGAACGATTCGGTCGCGATCGTGGGCAGCTCCGCGGTCTTTACCGTCAGCGTGACGAAGCATGTGCTCGTCTACGATACGACAATCACCGACAACAACGGGATTTTCGATACGACCTGGTTCGCGCACGATTCCACTGTTATTACCTACGATACGGTGGAAGACGCGAACGAGATTATTTTGAACGGGAAATTATTTGGGAACGAAGCGCCGGGAGACTTGCTGGTCTATAGTTCGCTCGATGGGAATTTCTTTCCTACATCGCCAAGCCCGGAAAACGCTTCGATGACGGAAGACGCATGGCTCGAAAGCCAGATGAGCAACAGTGCCTATCGTTACGGATGTCAATCGCCCAAAATGATAGGGAACGCATTTTCGGACACGCTGGCACTCGACACGAAAAGTTTACTTCCCTATTCGCTTCCGGGCGGCACGACGATTTATATTTACATTGTCGGCCATTCGAACATGGCCGGGCTGCCGGCGACCAACGGGGAGTATCAGCATTTCAGCACCGTGCCTTATGGGCCGCAAGCGGTGCGGATTACTTATCAAGTACCGTAAAAAATTCCCCCGCCTTTTCAAGGCGGGGGTTAGGGGGTGGTTAACCGCTCGAGGGACCGTCATATTATCGTTCCTCACCGACCACCGCCCAACCCTCTCGCTTCGCTCAAAGGGGGAGTTTAGAATATGGATAACGATCGCAAACAACGATTTCTTGCGCTGCTCGAGCCGGTTTATCCGAGGCTCTCGCGGTATGCGCTTGCGATGACGCGCGACCGTGACGACGCGAAGGACCTCGTGAGCGAATCGATACTCGCCGCGCTCGAACGGTTCGATTCGCTCCGAAGCGAAGCGGGATTTGCAGGATTTCTTTTTCGAATTGCGCTTCGCACCCATCGCCATGCGCGTTACCGTGAGCGCATGAAAGTTCCTTTCGACGAACGCGCGCTCGCACAACTTGAAGATGGGAATGCTTCCCCGGAACGCGCCGGAGAAATGGCCATCGTGCTCGCCGCGCTGGACAGCTTGCCAAAACGAATGAAAGAAACGGTGCTGCTCTATGACGTAGCCGATCTTTCGCTCGAAGCGATACGCGCCGTGCAGGGCGGCACCCTCAGCGGCGTGAAAAGCCGGTTGCGGCGCGGCCATGAAACGCTGCGCATCCTGCTGGGAACAGAAATGGAATTCCCGAAACGAATGGGAAAAAAAATGTTAGATCGTGAGGAAGTCTATGCAATATCGTAAAGAACCCTATCTTCGCCAACTCCGTGAGAACGAAGTTTATCCTTCGTTCTCGGAAATCGAGGAACTCGTGATGGCGCAGGGGCCGCGAAAACGCGGTCTGGCGCTTTTCCTTTGGCCGATCGCTGAATCCGCGGTGCTCGCAACGGTCGCGGCATTTCTTTTCTGGAATGCTTCTGCGGACGTGGAACGAAATCTTGCGGCTTCGCCTGTTATGGTAATCAATAGGACTTCCCTTTCTGCTTCTGTTGCTGCTTCTATTGCATCTCCTGTAACGGCTGCGCGAAATGCTTCGGCTTCTGTGAAGTTCGTGAAGCAGGAACATGGAGCGTCTTCGGCTTCTTCTGCCGACATCGGAAGCCCTGTTTTGCAAAATGGGAATGTTTCCCAGGTCGATACTTCTGAAAATGGAAGCGCAGAAACCGCCGCAGCCCTTCATGATCCAGTTCCCACAACAACAAGCGTTGCAGCTCAGGCGAACGATGTGGCAGAAGCAAAATCAAGCACTTCTTCCCCATTCCCGCTTATGAGCGGCATAGAAAGTGCGGTGGAACCAAAACCATGGGAAGCCTTTATTTCCGGCGCGTTTGTGATGCCGCCATCGGGCATTCCATCGGG
>DASYAJ010000489.1:0-1998 GCA_036501405.1 Kapaibacterium sp. (SeqCode) | reverse complement strand
CGAGCCGCATCGGTGTCTCAGACACGCTGAAGGTGGGGGGCAAGAAAGTTGATTGGGCCACCATGATCAGCTCGCTCCATGGGGAGCTGCAGGATGAACAGGTCCTGAACGAGCAGATGAAATCGACGCTCGACCTCTCCGAAAATGACCGGCACAAGTTGGAACTTATCATGCACGCCAATGAAAAGACCACGATCGCCGATGTGCATGGAAGGGTGGGAGTGGGAGTCGGTTCAGCAGCAGGAGATAATCTGTTCATCGGGATCGAATCGAGCCAGCCGGCGCTTTCGTTCGATGTCTCGTTCGGATTTTTGTATGCATCCGCTCCATACATGAACTGGACGCCTGCACTGATTCAAAATATGTTTACGTCCTCGAAATCGGTTGGATTTAATCTCCAATGGATTCCCGTAAAATTGTTCAATGGGCTGCTCGAGCCGCAGCTTGGCTTTTCGTACTACGGCCTCTGGTCTTCTTCCTCGGAATCGGCGGTGAGTTCTGCGGCGGTGCTGGAAGGAACAATCGGATTTGCCTGTGAACCGCTTGGAGAAATGCACGGCTTAGGACTCAGCATTTCCTACGGTCCTGCGTATGGACTGGGCTTGCCAAACTCGCCCGTCAGCGATTTCGCTCTTAAAGCCTATATTCGTTTTTAATGCACGAATCGCTACTCGAGAAAAACGTATTTATTCGCGCGTGCGGCGCTGCAAAAAATCCCGAGTCCGCCCTGTACATCGAGCGTGCTATTATTGAACTGGGAACCCGAAAGATAGAGACCTAAAATAAAATCCTCGTAGTTCTTATCCATGGCAAAGGCGCGGACGACATTCAATCCATAGCGCGTGAATTGTGGCCACACGACCTGCTCGTCCGTGGAAACGATAAAGTACCGGTAGCGTCCCATAGCGGAACTATCTCCGAGCGCATCCGAAAACGAATCGAGGATGGTATCGGCAGTGGTATCGAGCGAGAGCGCTTCGATGCCATAGCCCGCCGCGCCGGGACTCGCCGACCACCACAAATGAATTCCCGGGCTTTGCAAGCTATCGACGACCGTGGGATAGGTAACAGTATCCACCTTCGTGAACGACAATATCGTTCCTTCGAGTTCCACTGAATCGAGATGAAGGGCAATGGGAACGGTTGTAGCGGCCGTCACCACTTGTCCCAACGCTTCGACGCGAAGCGAATATGTTTTACCTGCTTGAATCATAACCGGATGGGAGGAAATATATCTGCCGCCCGCAGCAAATGTTGGATCTTCGATCAGCGTATCGGTGGTATCCCCATCGGAAATGGTTACCTTCGCATTCGTCACGCGGTCGGTCGAGGGCGTGGAACCGATGGGAATCGTTTCTCGCACGACGATCGAATCGAGCGGCTCGTTGGCATACAAATAACCCTGCACGACAAGCTGCGGCGTGAACACCGATTCGCTGACATTGCTGCATGATGCGAGGACCAATGCAAATAGAACGATCAGTAAATGGCGAACGGCTAAGAACGAATAGCGAATAGAAAAAAGCAACGGCGAAAGATGCCAAAGCAGATCCCCCTTCATTTCATCCGTTTCTACATTAGCCATTAATAACGTACCTCCAATCCAAGCGTTGGAAGGATGGGGAGCGAAAGTACATCGGAAACCTGCGGTGGCTGCGCGGTCACATCGACCGTTCGGAACCAAACATTCCTGTGATTATACAGATTGAAAATATCGAGCGAGGCCTTTGCGTTCTTGCCAAACATTTGGAACGAATAGGTTGCGCTGGCGTCTGCCCGATGGTATGCCGGGAGCCGCTGGCCACCCATCGTTCCTGGGATTTCCAGCGCTTGTTCGAAGCCCACTTCATCGAGCGCGACGTGATAATAGCCAACATCGGCGGTATATGCTTGCCCGGTTGCGTAGGTCCAGGTGACGCCGAAAGTCCAGTGGTCGGAAGCTTTGTAGCTCAAAACAAGCTGAATATCGTTGCGTTGATCGTATGTAGGATAGAATGG
>DASYAJ010000488.1:0-1623 GCA_036501405.1 Kapaibacterium sp. (SeqCode) | reverse complement strand
TCTGCCAGGTTGCGCCATTGTCTGTAGAGCGATAAAGACTATCCACAACGGCGAACAATGTATCTCCTTCCGTTTGGAGTGCACCTCCTACCTGAGTAAAAGCAGTTCCACCGAGCGTGTCGTGAACCGATCGTTCCCACGTTCCGCCTGTGTCTGGAATTCGCCAGACCATATTATCGAAGAGCGCGACGATATAATCGCCCGATATTACTGCCGCGGTAATCGCAGTCGAATCGGGAGGCTGTGCAAGAAGAGTCCAGGTGGTTCCCAGATCGTTAGAGCGGAAAATTCCTCCGAGCCCAATCCCTTGCCATCCGTCGAGCACGAGATACAGAGAGCTCCCTTTCTGCAGGAGCGAGATAATTTTATTTTCATAACTATCGAATGGGTCTGGAATATGACCAAAAACAGCGGACCATGAGTTCCCACTATCGGTAGAACGATAAAGCGAGTCGAGACCGGTGTAATTCGAAGCAGATGCAAAAAGTGTTTCCGTATCGCCAACCTCCAATACAAGCAGATTCGTGACCTGCACTCCTTGCAGACCTTTCGGTTCCCACGACTGTGCGCGATCTCTCGAAACGTAAAGGCCGTTTGGCGTTGCAGCATAGATCAGACCAGTCTTCGAGCTTTGAACGAAAGCATTTGCACCGCCCCCATACGGCCCCGATAATTGTTCCCACTGTCCGAACGCGGCTGCGCTCGAAAACACGATGCACAAGAAAAGAATTGATTTCATGGTGTATCGACGAAAATACTTCCTTCGTAAACGATGGCGTTCGTGCGTTTCGTTCGTTCTCCCTTACCTCTTTCGATCTGTTCAATAGCCCTTGCGATCTGCTCAATGGGATTCCAATTCGTGTGCATCGCAAAAAAAATAAAAAAAACTATTCGATGAAACAAACCTACCGTTGTTGCGTAGCATGGTGCCTGTTTGAGAGGTAATAGAATGCGCACCCTGCAAAATAGCCCCAAAACGCAAAAAAAGGAGATCTTTCATGACAAAAAGAAAAGAGTTCATGAAAACGCATCCAACACACACTATAAAATTTCCTTGTCCCTGAGAAGCGGAGTGAATGAAAGAAACCAGTAAGATTGTTTTCAAGGCGATGCTCTCCCATTTGAATGGAAAATCGGTGATTCTCGGCGTGACGGGCTCGATCGCGGCGGTGAAAGCGGCGGCGCTGGCGCGGGAACTTGTGCGAGCGGGCGCGGCGGTCACTTGCGTGATGACGGAAAGTGCGGAGCAGTTTGTGAGCCGAGAAGAAATGCGAGAGGCGACGGGAAAGGAAATTATCGGTAGTCTTTTCCCGGGGGAACCACCCCCTAACCCCCGCCTTGAAAAGGCGGGGGGACACGTACTTGAAAAGCCGATGGGACAAGTACTTGAAAAGATCCCCTCCTATTCCGCTTCGCTCCATAGCAGGGAGAGTTTTTCGGAGCTGACCTGGCATGTTCACCTGGCGCGAAGCTGCGATGCGATGCTCATCGCGCCCTGCTCTGCGACGACCATCGGGAAGCTGCGCGTGGGAATTTACGATAATGCGGTGACGCTCGCGGCAGCGTCGCTGCCGAAAGGGACACCGCTCATTATCGTTCCGGCAATGGACGAGGATATGTGGT
>DASYAJ010000487.1:0-8878 GCA_036501405.1 Kapaibacterium sp. (SeqCode) | reverse complement strand
AGGAGAAAAATGAAAACGCATCCAACACACACTATAAACTTTGTTGGAACAAGGATCGGGAGAAGAGCCTATTTCTTCTCTTCCTTCGCCTGGGTTTCGGCTGTTTGGGTATCGATTTTCTCATTCATAGCCTGAACCGCTCCGATGAGCGGCATCCGGACTCCTCCTCCGAGTTCCTTCATCGCGGAGGCGGACATGATGTTGTCGATCAATTTGTACTCTTTCGCTTGGGTAGGCGACATATAGTTATCGCGTTCGGCGTCCTTGGCAATCTGTTCGACCGGCTTTCCGGTATGATCGGAATAAATTTTATAGAGCTCCTCCCGAATGCGGAGCATCTCTCTGGTGTAAATTTCGATGTCGGTAGCCTGTCCTTGGGTTCCACCGAGCGGCTGGTGAATCATGATGCGCGAGTGAGGCAGGGCGGTGCGCTTTCCAGCGGCTCCTCCTGCGAGAAGGAGCGAAGCCATGGAAGCCGCCATTCCGAGGCAGATCGTGGCGCAGTCGGGTTTAATGTACTGCATCGTGTCATAAACGGCGAGTCCTGCGGAGACGGAGCCTCCTGGCGAATTGATGTAGATGTTGATGTCGCGATCGGGGTCCTCGGATTCGAGAAAGAGGAGCTGCGCGATAAGCAGCGAGGCCACATTATCGTCGATCGGTGTGCCGATGAAGACGATGCGTTCTTTGAGGAGCCGGGAATAAATGTCGAATGCCCGCTCACCGCGCGGGGTCTGCTCGACAACCATTGGTACTAAAGCCATGTGTTTTGAATTACGAATGAAAAATTGCGAATTTCGAATAACCTCTGATGGACGAATGAAATCGATAATTATTGAACATTACTGTCCTCTGAAAAATTATCCTGAAAATTCATTCGAGCTGTCAATGCTGTTTCAGGCTTCTGTGATCTTCACTTTCTCGCGAAGCCGTGCGCCGAGCTTATCGCTGACGATGCGGTTTGCGATGGAATCGTGTTTGTGATAATACTTCAGCAAGTTCTCCTTTGCGACGCCATACTTCGTCGATTCTTCCTCGGCGAGCTTTTCGTAGTCCTCATCGGTGGCTTCGATGTTTTCAGATTCGAGCAGCTTATCGCGAAGAAGCATCCATTTCGCGCGTGCATCGGCGATCGGTTGATATTGCTCGCGGAATTGCGCATCGTCAAGGCCATAATTGGCAGGAAATCCTCGGCGGACATTCTCCTGCTCTCTCTCTTCCAGCATCTGGCCGAGGATCGCGTTCGAAATGGTTCTTGGAACTTCGAACGGGTGCATCTCCATCAGCTTTTGAACGATGTCCTCTTCAAGCCGTTCGTCCATTCGCTTCGTAGCAGATTCTTCGAGTCCGCGTTTGATTTCAGCGCGAAGTTCTTCTTCGGTCGAGAACTTATCTTCCGATATTTTTTTGATGAGCTGCTCGTCCAGCGGCGGAAGCAGGACCTTCTGCGCTTCGAGAATTTCGACTTCGACGCGGCCGCGGCCCTCCTTCATCATGTCGGTTCCCGGTTCCCGCTTTTGGTGTGGAAGCTCGACAACCACTTTCGCGCCAACATTTTGGCCGATCAATGCCTGTTTCAGTTCCGCGACGATTTCGGGATCGGCGAGATAAATTTCGGTTTGCTCCGATTTTCCCGGTTCCTTACCGGCGTCGATCGCATCTTCATCGAGCAGTTCGTTCATCTGCATTTTGACGATCGTCTGCTCATCTTCCACTTTCGTAGCAGGTTCGCGTTCCGAAAGCCCGAAGCGAAGCCGATTGACGCGTTCGGTCACATCCTCCTCGGTAACGACGAGTTTTTTCTGCGGGATTTCGAGACCAGAATAATCCTGGATCGTAATTTCCGGACGGATTTCGTACATGATCTTGAAATGCGCGCCGGAACCGGGATGCCGGTGCAGATCGGTCATGACCGGCGCGCCGAGCGGCTCGATTTTCAGTTCTTCGGCGGCTTCGCGGAATTTTTCCTGCGCGAGCCGTTCGAGCGCATCGCCTTCGATGGCGTCGCCGTGCATTCGTTTTACGATGGCCAACGGCGCCTTGCCGGGACGAAATCCGGGCAGCGCCAGCCGCGAGCGCATCGTTTTGTAAGCATCATCGAAAGCCGATTGCAGTTCGGCCTCTTCGACGGTAATATCCAGCTCCCGCTGGATCTGGGAATGTTCGTGGATGGTAGAGGTCAAAATAGTAACAAGTTATAAGTACTAGCCGAGACTGAGTACCGACCGCCAGGGAGATAATCATCCCGTCACTCGGTACTGAAGATTCGGTACTCGGTACTGAAAAAAGTGCCGGAGACAGGACTTGAACCTGCACATCTTACGATACGAGATCCTAAGTCTCGCGCGTCTGCCAATTTCGCCACTCCGGCTATGGATTTTATCCTAAGCCGGGTTTTAACACAAGTCTTTCCCTTAGGGTTTACTTTAGTCAGAACAACCTCGTGTAAGAGGGAAAACCTCTCTTTGCCAGAAAAAAATCGTATTTTTGTAAGGGAAAATCAAATATGCGGATAAGCAAATATATCATTGTTGTTTGGATCGGCCTGCTCAGTGCTTCAGCATCGCTTTCCCAGCCCTCGCGCCCAAACGAGCGTGGGAAATATGCCTATCTTGAAATCATGCACGAATCCCAAAGCCCCGATCTCTGCCTGCCGACCTGCGTGGCGATGGCCATGAACTATTACGGCGATGGAAAAACGCAATGGACGCTCAAACGCCTTTCGAACGAACATAAAGATCTCTTCAGCACCACCACGTTCGAGGAAGTGCAGTCCGGAATTAAAAAAATTGGGTACACCTGGGACCGCTGGCGATGGCATAACGATAGCGCCGGATTTCACAATGCGATTTCTGCCCTCCAGCAATCGTTGGACGATAAACGTCCGGTTATTGTCTCGATCAAAGTTCCAGTTCCCAATAATAGACTCGAGCTTTACCATGCGATGCTTGTCTTCGGTTACGATCAGGAGAAAGGCAAAATTTTCATCCTCGATCCGGCACGCCCGTTTCCCGGCAAACGAATCATGACCTTCGATGAACTCCGCCAAATGTGGAATGAGAACGGAATACTCTATTGTATGTTTACCGCAAAAGGAGGCGATGTTCCGACAGGACATCCTCGATGATTCCAACAATAGCTTTTACCAACCATGAAGCCCATTCTTTCTCTTCTCGTATTCCTAACGATGTTCGCATCGAGCGCGATGGCCACGACCCACATCGTCCAGGCCACATACAATACCGATCAGAACAAATTCTTTTACGTTCCTGCTGATTCGTTCCTCGTCCACGTCGGCGATACGATCGATTGGAAGATGGACTTCACCACGCATACACTACTCGTGCAATGGAACGGAACCAATATGGTCGATTCCGGCGGTACATCCACCATACCTCCGGCGGAATGGATATTCTTTATGTCGTGCCGTCGATTGGAATGTATACATTCAGTTGCACCCAGCATCCTGCGACGATGACGAGTTCATTCACCGCTGTCGGCTCCGGCGTTTCCGTTCCCACACAGCCAGCGATGCAGATGGAACCGATTTATCCCAATCCGGCCGCCGAGCAAGCGATGGTGCATTTCACGCTCGATGAGCCGCAGCACGTTCGGCTGCGGATTTACGATGCCGAGGGAACGCTTGTCCAAACGCCCATCGACGAAAATATGACATCGGGATTTCACATGCTGATGATCGATACGAAATCGCTCCCAACGGGAAGCTATCAATATGTGCTTGACGCCGGCGGCGCAGAGCTTCGCCGGTCTGCGATTGTAATAAAATAAGGGGACAAAATACTGAAGTATGTTTAAGACATTTCTTGCTTCGTTCATTTCGCTGCGAACTGCGCATTGCTAAACGGTGCATGGTCGCAGCCGAGCGAACCGAATACACCGGACAATATGCATACCTGAAAATTATGCCGGAGCGCGACGGTTCGCTTCTTAGAATCACCGTATCGAGAAAACATTCCCGGCTTTGTGTGGTTCAAACCTTCGATGTTACCGGAAGCTGTACTAAACAAAATCGCGGAAGCGCGAACTCTCCCCTCTCAACCTACCGTCATTGACTACCGCAATATCGGCGAGCTGCTGTTCCGCCAAGCCCGATATTACGATACGAAACCGTATCTCATTTTTTATGATGTCGATGGCGTTCGGAGTCCGTTCAGCTATAAAGATTTTTTTTCTCTCGTCCAGCAATGTGCGAATGTGATGCAAGGCAGAGGCATTCGCAAAGGAGATCGCATTGCCACGATCAGCCACAATCATTCCGATACCGTTATTCAGTATTTCGCGGCGTGGCTCCTCGGCGCCTGTATCGTTCCCGTTAGTTTATCTGAGGACGATCAGCGTATTCGATTCATTTTAGAAAACAGCAACGCAAAACTGATCTTCTTGCGGTCGGACTATGCTGCTCGCATTTTGCCGATTATTGCATCTGCCGGAACAGGCGCATCAATAATTCTGAGCGAGAACTTTTCCACTTTGCTTTCGACACAATCCTCCTTTTTTTCGAGCGAAGAAGCGGTGACCATCGAAGATGAAGCGCTCATCGTGTACACGAGCGGGACGACGGGGAACCCGAAAGGCGTTGTACTCACACAGCACAATGTGCTCGCCGATGCCAATGGCATTACCGCATGGCATGGCATGACGAATGCGCAGCGCATGATGTGCGTCCTGCCGATTCATCATGTAAATGGAACGATTGTTACGCTTGTCACCCCAATGTTTTTTGGCGGAACGATTGTGCTGAACCAGAAATTTCAATCGGAACATTTTTTCGAACGCATAGAAAAAGAGCGAGTGAATGTCGTCAGCGTTGTCCCAACGCTTCTTGCATTTCTCATCGAGTATTACAGAAATTCCTCTTTAATCATTAGCCATTCGCCATTAGCCACTCTTCGCCATATCATCTGCGGTGCAGGCCCGCTGACCGTTGAACTCGGCGCCCAGTTCGAAGAGATGTTCGGCATTCGCATTCTGCACGGCTATGGTCTGAGCGAAACGACCTGCTACTCCTCATTCCTTCCTATCGATCTTAGCGACAAAGAACACCGCCATTGGATGCGCGATTTCGGTTACCCTTCCATCGGAGTCGCTATTCCGCAGAATGAAATGATGATCGCCGATGAATTTGGAAACGAACTTGCGCCAAGAGAAAAAGGCGAGATCGCCATTCGTGGAGAGAACGTGATGAAATATTACTTTGAAAATGACGAAGCCAACGAAAAAACATTTTCCTACGGCTGGTTTCGTTCCGGCGATGAAGGCTTCTATGAATTAGATACGCTTGGAAGAAAATTCTTTTTTATCGCGGGAAGGATAAAGGAACTTATTATTCGTGGCGGCGTGAATATCTCGCCGCTCGAAATCGATGAAGTACTAGCGCGGCATCCGAAGATCAAAGCCGCGATAGCTGTCGGGTTCGAGAACGATTTTTATGGCGAAGAAGTCGGCGCCTATGTGCAGCCACTCGAAGGGGTGGAGTTAACAGCAGAAGAAATTCTGGATCATTGCCGCGCGCTACTTCCCTTTTCAAAAGCACCGAAAGCCATCGTATTCGGCAGCGATATTCCGGTAACAAGCACCGGAAAATATCAGCGCAATAAATGCAAACCACTCTTTCGCGAATGGAAAGCAGTCCAATTTCGAAAAGAAAAGGAGCTTGATTCTAAAATTCGCTCCTGAATACGCCAAAATCGCTTTCGTATTCCCGGCTCGAGCGGACCAGTATGTCCAGCAGCAGATCGCTGTCAGTCAGTTTTGGCTCCCTGAGTTCCAATCGGAGATAGCGGTCCAGCCACCCTCCGAGCGAGCAGACTTCCCTTGCATCGAGCGTTCGAATGTCCTTACTAAAAGTTTCGGTTTGCATGGCCCCTCAAACCGATAGAGAGCATAATTGATTCGAGCGGGATCGCTCGATAAAAATCAGCAAATGATGAATTCTTTGTTATGATGTGAAGTTTACGGGTTTACATTGGTTGAGGGCATTCTGAAGCCTATATTTTATGACCATAACGCTTTCGCTGGCGAACGGTTGAAATAGCTTCAGAGTTATCTCATTCGCTGTTATTCCACTTATCCTTTAGTACATACATCATGACCAACCGGTCGCTGGTTCTTCGCATCTTCACACCTTTCCTGGTTCTCTTTTTAGTGCCGCAGCTTTCTCGCGGCCAGTGGCACCCGGATTCTATTCAGAATACGCCAATTTGCATTGCACCCGGTCAGCAAGACATGCCGAAAGGCTGTTCCGATGGCTCAAACGGCGCGATTATCGTCTGGGAAGATCAGCGCAGCGGCTCCTCTCAGGTGTATGCGCAGCACATCAATGAATTCGGCCATGCCGAATGGGCGCAAAACGGTATCCCCCTCGCGCCCATTGTAAACAATGTCGAAACAATTCCGCTCATCGCTTCTGACGATAGTGGAGGTGCTTACGTCATTTGGTTCGATTCGCGGTACGCGAATAATTCTGGCGCATGTATTTTTGCTCAACATATTCTTCGCAATGGAATACTGGCTTATCCCGATACCGGACTTCCGGTCGGGATTGGCCTAAATGGATGCACAAACCCGACGCTTTGTGACGATGGAAGCGGCGGAGCGTTTGTCGCATGGGAAGATAATCGCACAGCCGTACAGGCCTCGCGCCCCGATATTTGGGTAAATCGGCTATGGCCCGGAGGAGTCAAATATGGTTTGGTGACAGTTGGTAATGGGACCGGGTCAGTCTTTAGCGTCCAAGAATTCATAATGGGAAAATGGACGAATGTGTCTTTTTTCCAGGGTTCAAATGCACACTTCAGGTCCTATCTCAATAATCAGCCGATTATTATCGACGGTAAATCGTACATCATTCTTTCGGTTGTGAACGATTCCCAAATGACTTTAAAAACATTTCCAAGTGTAGGTAAAGGATACTCCTATTACGTTCCGACGCTCTGCGGACAGCCGATCGATACGATGCAAAGTAGACAATCGGATCCGACAATCGTTGCCGATGGCCAGGGCGGAGCATACCTGATGTGGATTACTTCCGCAACATTGCCGACGAACGCGGTTTATGGAACTCGTCTCGATAGCGGGTGCAATGCGCTTTGGGATCCGGAGCCTCAGCCGGGATTCAAATTCTATCAAAACCTCACACAGAGTAACAATCCGAAAAACATCAGCATGACGATGGATAGCGGAGAGCTTCTCTTTGCAGTGCAGGCCTTCAGCTCCACTTCAAACAGCCAGCAAATTTTCGCAGATAGAATGAATGCTGCTCCCAAAGACAGCATCCCGCTTTGGTCAAGTCCGATCGAGGTAACGAGTGACGTTATCGATGACAAAACCAATCCGCAAATCTTCGGCGACGATTCGGCGATCAACATAGGACTCAATACCCCCGGCCCGCGCGGCGCATTAGTGCCGTTCATCGATCAGCAGCCGGGGGCGTCGGACGATTACGACATCGCGATGGTGCGGGCGCTTGGCAATGGCGCTGAACTTGAACCGCCGGCGCAGACAAGCTATTGGTTCTTCGATCAAAAACCGCACACACAAAATAATTTGCAGGCGATGAAGGTCTCCGTTCCCGGCAACCCCTCTCAAACAGGAGTGCTTTCCGTATGGGCCGACGAATGGAACGGAACCGACACAATGATCTATGCGCAGCGCATGGACCGGCAGGGTCGCAAATACTTCCCCGCTCCAAATACGAAGAACACATGGGGTCTGGCCGTCACCGGTAACAGCCCAACGAAAAGTTGGATGACGAGAGAACCAACGCTCATCCCGCGCACCGACGGAGCGATCGTTGCATGGGCCGATTTTCGCAATGGGAATGCCGATATTTACTCACAGCTCATCACCAACGATGGAAACTATTGGATTCCGTTCGATACGGTCCCGCCGACGCTCACCGTTTCATCGACATCGCCACCGGACAATGACCAGCCATGCAATTCACAGTCGACGACCATCACTGCGACGGACCCCGGCTTTAAAACGAGCGGCATCGACAGCGTGTATCTCATCAGCGATACCAACATGATGCTTAACCCTATCGAGCCATTTACGAAAGGCGTTGCATCGGTGAACTTCACGGTTCAGGCAATCGATTCGTTGATGATTGGTTCCGCAACGATCGGCGTACTCGATACGACACTGAATTTGCAAACGATCAATGTTAAATATTGCACCATTCTCGATACGAATACGCCTGTTATTACATGGGATTCTGCTGGCCCGTTGGCGCATTTTATTGTGCATGTTCGGGACAGCGCCCCGTGGTCGCGTGGCCTTAGTACAGTGGTGCTCTCTAATACCTTTAACAACTCGAAGTTCTCC
Organism: Kapaibacterium sp. (SeqCode); assembly: GCA_036501405.1. Lineage (GTDB taxonomy): Bacteria > Bacteroidota > Ignavibacteria > Palsa-1295 > Palsa-1295 > PALSA-1295. The sequence goes on along the minus strand of DASYAJ010000487.1, from coordinate 532 downwards.
AACGGAAAGCTTACAACCGGCGCAATGTCGTATGACGATACGGTCACAATCATCGATACAACGAAGCCCGCTTGTTTTAGTGTAAAAGCCACGACCGTTTCGAGCGGCGTTGCGAACGCCGGCCCAGCCTGTTACGAGCCCTATCTTGTCAACGATGTCAATGCGACTCCTGAAGCATCGCTTTCGCTTTCAATCTATCCGAATCCGGTGATTGGAACCACGGTGATCCGCCTCGACGGCGCACCTCAAGCTCACATAACCATTTCGGATATTCTGGGCAGAACGATCGATTCATTCGATCTGGAAGGTTCCCGCGACTGGGATTCGAATGGTCTCGCAGCCGGAACGTATATCATCCGCGCATCGATTGGCGATCGTGTCCTTTCGACGACAATCGCGAAACACTGACAACTTCCAAAAGAGAATTTGAAAGAAAATACTCAATCGTGAAGGCTTCGGCTTCGCGATTGAGTATTTTTGTATTATGGAAAAAGTAAAGCTTGCCTTGATCGGTGCCGGAAACGTCGCGCAG
>DASYAJ010000486.1:0-1733 GCA_036501405.1 Kapaibacterium sp. (SeqCode) | reverse complement strand
TGACGTCAAGAGGTTGTGAACGGTTAAAAGTCCTTGGCGTTTTCGATGTCTACTAAACGAGGTTCAACTACTAATGTTAAAACTCGGAAACAAGCCAGCCGTTCGGACCAATCCATCACATGAGTATCACCCCGCACAGCGTTCGACCTATCTGCAAAGCGGCTTGAAGCTGCTGCGATCATTTTGCCCGCGCGACCCGTATGAGCAATCGCGCCGTATATTTCGGAGGGAGCCGCTGTTGTTTTCGCTGGACGACACCCAATCCGAACTCCTGGCTGAATTGCTGGGCAGAGGTTATGGAATTGCACCGGGATTTTTCTCAAAAGAGCTCATCGACCGCATTTATCTGAAAGCGGACGCCATTTTTGGCGCGAATGATGCCAAAGGAGCTTGCACCGGCCGTCCTGGCAGTCAAATACGCGAGGGGCGCATTGCATGCGATGGTACGCCGCGAAATGATCGCCTGCTGGAAATCATCGATCCGTTAGCCGCGATTCCCGAGGCGCTGGATATCGTTTTCCATGACGCGATTTTGAAAGTTGCCGCGCACTTTTTCCGTCATATTCCTCGTGCGTACAGAATTTCAATAGTGCGGTATTTCCCCCAGCATCGGCCGATGTGTTTGAACCGCATTTATGAAGGGCTGAATGGAAGTATTTCGCTTTGTGTACTTATCGATCTAGCGGAAATAGACGAGACGCGCGGGCCACTCGTCTACATTCCCGACGTGCATTATGTGCATTCCCAAACTAACGATGAACAGCCTGGCTCGAAAGAAACTCCCAGAAAAAAATGGGCGGTTTTGAGCGCGGAAAGGGGCAGTATTATCGCGATTCCGCATCGAAGCGCCCAAAGCTCGCTCTGGACTTATCCCGCGAACGTGAAGAACAACCCACGCACTTCGATTGTAATTAATATGTCTGGATATAAGCGGGGCGACGCGCGGGTAATTTCACAGAACCGAATGCTGAAGTGGAATTTCGATCGAATGACAGCACTGCAGCAAATGTTTGCCTACGCTGGATTTATCCAGGAACCTGTTCCCGCCCTGGCGAAGGTGAGCTGAATCGACTCGCGGCAGAGGTTGTCAGGACGAACTTGGAAGAATGGTTCGAGGGCCGCGGCTGCGCTCCTGAGGCGTCGATTCCTTTTGAGCGTTGCCGAGCTGAACGAGCAGCTTGCGGAGCTTCGCGCGTTCTTCCAGATCGATATCCACGACCTCGAATGCGCGCGCCTGCGTGTTTGCGTCCCGGACGATGGTTTGAGCCTTGACCGATTTTTGGGCAGGATTGAGCTTCAGTTCGACTACGCTTCCGGGGTAGAGACTCTGTTCGCAGACCGCGACACCGCCGCCCAAAGTCATCTCCGGAATCTCGATACGGCAGTTCTCCCTCAGATTTGTGGTGGTTGCCCACATCGGGTGTTCCAACCGAAGCCGTGGGTATCGGCGTTGCCGAATGGCCGAGGAATTCGGATCGATGTCGAGAATTTCGATGGCGAATTCGGCGGGATTCAATCCGCTGCGCGGAACAAAGTTTCGAACCCAATCGGGATCCAGCTTCTCCATCGCTTGTGCGGCTACGAGGCGTAGCTCGGATGGATAACTCCAGCGCCACGTCTTGCGAGCCTCTGCAATATTTCGCAGCACAGTTTCCGCACCGGTGACACGTAAACGGCCCAATGCCTCGATGGCTTTGAGTCTCAGGTAATCTGTGGCGTCTTTGGGAAGGTCG
>DASYAJ010000485.1:0-2125 GCA_036501405.1 Kapaibacterium sp. (SeqCode) | reverse complement strand
CAGTTTTCAAGACTGCTGCAGTACCATTGTGCCAGCCCTCCCATTGCAATGAATTATGGCGATAATCGTTGGACCAAAACGGCGAAGTTACCCATCGCGTTCGAATCGTACAGTTCATGGAATCAAATTGGATAAAAATTCGATAAAAGGAGCGCAACAATCATTTCAGTCACCAGACTGATCCAAAAATGGCTGATAATAGCCCAATCGAAATTATGACTACAGAAACCCATACTCCAAGTGTTCTCGAACACAGCCTTGCCGATTACGGCATTTCACACAATAGAATTAACTTTAACCTCAGCCCGGAAGAGCTTTATGCCGAAGCACTTTCGCGCAACGAAGGGAAGCTCGCCTCCAACGAGGCGCTTGTTGTTTCGACCGGGAAATTCACCGGGCGTTCGCCGAAGGATAAGTTCATTGTTTCGAATCCGGAATCTAAGGAGCATGTCTGGTGGGGCACGGTCAACCGGGATATCAGCCCGGAGAAATTCGAGAAGATCTATCAGAAAATGGTCGCCGCAATGAATGAGAAAGAATTATTCGTTGCCGATCTCTATGCCGGAGCCGATAAAGAATATCAGCTTCCGCTACGAGTCATTAACGAATATGCCTGGCACAATCTCTTTTGCCACAATCTTTTCATTCGTCCGACGCAAGCCGAGCTTGCCGAACACCGTCCGCAATTCACGGTCATCGATCTTCCGAGCGTCAAAGCCGATCCGGCAACGGATGGCACGAACTCCGAGACATTCATTTTGCTCAACATCGAGCGCGGCTTGCTTCTCATCGGAGGAACGGAATATGCCGGTGAAATTAAAAAGTCGATTTTCACAACGCTCAATTATTTGCTGCCGCTCAAAGGTGTGATGTCGATGCACTGCTCGGCGAATATCGGCCCGAAAGGGGACGGAGCGCTTTTCTTCGGACTTTCGGGTACGGGTAAAACGACACTCTCTACCGACCCGACCCGCCGCCTCATTGGCGATGACGAGCATGGATGGTCGGATACCGGCGTCTTCAATTTTGAAGGCGGCTGCTATGCGAAGTGCATCAAGCTGTCGAAGGAGCAGGAACCGGAAATTTGGAATGCAATTCGTCGCGGTGCATTGCTTGAAAACGTGGTGATCGACGCGAACGGAGTTCCCGATTACAACGACACCTCCAAAACGGAAAACACCCGCGTTGCGTATCCGCTGGATTACATCGAAAATGCGGTCGAGCCATCGGTCGGTGGACATCCGAAGAATATTATTTTACTGACGGCCGATGCCTTCGGGGTATTGCCACCGATTTCGAAATTGACGAAAGAGCAGGCGATGTACCATTTCATTTCCGGCTATACTGCGAAAGTGGCGGGAACGGAACGTGGCGTCACTGAGCCGGAACCGAATTTTTCGACCTGTTTCGGCGCACCGTTCATGGTGCATCATCCTCGCGTCTATGCGGATTTGCTCGGCAAGAAGATCGAGAAGCACAACGTGCGCTGCTGGCTTGTGAATACCGGCTGGACGGGTGGACCTTATGGCGTAGGCAAGCGAATGCACTTACCCTATACACGCGCGATGGTCGATGCCGCACTCGCAGGCGCGCTCGATAATGTCGAGACGAAGAAAGATCCGACATTCGGCCTCGAAGTGCCGCAGCAGGTTCCCGGCGTTCCGGACGAAGTTCTGAACCCGCGCAATACATGGAACGATAAGACAGCCTACGATAAACAGGCTGCCGATCTCGCGCGCCGCTTCAATGAGAACTTCAAAAAGTACGAAGAAGGCATGAGCGACGCGATCAAAAACGCCGCGCCGAAAGCATGACCCTTGTTTAGCTTTTAGAATTGCTTGTAGAACTGGCCCACTATCATGGGCCAGTTCTGCATTACTCCCGTGATTTGAACCGCTCTGATTCAACCCGATGTCCCGCTCTCGTTTCACACTTCCGATTGTCCTCTGTGCTTCGGCCGTATTTTTTCTCATTTTTCACGAGCGGTATCTAAGCGGCGCAGATCCAGCTAATTTTGCTCTTGCAATTAAATTTGGATATTCTGTTGTGCAAGACCGTCCCCATGCACCCGGGTATCCGGGATTTTATTTGATTTGGAAGGGGATAGCGTTGCTAACGCACTTCT
>DASYAJ010000484.1:0-6088 GCA_036501405.1 Kapaibacterium sp. (SeqCode) | reverse complement strand
CAACTCTTCGCTTCGCGAAGAGTTGCGCCGCTCAGGATGACATAGTAATGATTCAGCTCTTTTCATACTCTTTCAGCAATTGTCGCCCGATAACGATATGCTGAATTTCGCTGGTCCCTTCGTAGATTTCCGTGATCTTCGCATCGCGGAGTGCGCGTTCCACCAGATATTCCCGGACGTAGCCATAGCCGCCATGCACTTGAATCGCTTGCGTGGCCACTTCCATCGCAATCGACGAGGCATAAAGCTTTGCCATCGCGGCTTCCTTGATATAACTTTCTCCGAAATCCTTCCTTCGCGCGGCGCGGAAGATCAGCATGCGGGCCGCTTCCACTTTCACCTGCATGTCCGATAGCTTGAATTGAATCGCTTGCAGTTGATTGATCGGCTTGCCGAACGCGTGCCGTTCGAAGCTGTAACGAATCGCGCGTTCCATCGCGCCCGAAGCGATACCGAGCGCTTGCGCAGCAATCCCGATGCGCCCACCGTTCAGCGTTTCCATTGCGATCTTGAAGCCTTGCCCGGCTTCTCCGATAATGCGATCGGGTGTGATCCGTACATCGGTAAATCCGAGCGAGCAGGTATCGCTGGAACGAATTCCGAGCTTATCCTCCTTCAAGCCGATCTCGAAACCCGGCATTCCTTTATCGACAAGAAAGCAGGTAATACCTTTATGTTTTTTCGAGGCGTCGGTCTGCGCAAAGACGATGTAGTGATCGGCGGTCGTGCCGTTCGTGATCCAGTTCTTTGCCCCGTTCAGCAAATAACTTCCATCGGATTGAAGCGTTGCGGTGGTTGCTTGCTGCGTGGCGTCCGATCCGACGCCCGGTTCGCTCAAGCAATATGCGCCGAGTTTTTGGCCCATGGCGAGCGGGCGCAGGAACTGTTCCTTCTGCGCTGGAGTACCGAATGTTTCGATGACCCAGCAGACAAGAGAATTATTCACCGACATCACCACGGCCACGCTCGCATCGATCTTCGCGATTTCCTCGATCGCGAGCACATAGCTGACGGTATCGAGACCCGAGCCACCCCATTCGGGCGCGACCATCATGCCGAGAAAACCGAGCTCGCCCAGCTTCTTCACAACATCGTAGGGGAACTCGCCCGTTTTATCGCGCTCGACGGCGCTCGAAGCAATTTCATTTTCCGCGAATTCTTTCGCGGCGTCGCGGATAGCGATCTGGTCTTCGGAGAGTTGAAAATTCATGAGATACGTTTGAGATTAAGAGCGAAAACGATGAAGAAGTTCTTCTGCTTCGAGCGTCGAAGCATTCGAAATGAATAGAGTGAATGGATAAAACAGGAGCATTCGCTGAAATGTATAATCGAATTCGAGCGCGATCAAAACTTCTTCGGAAGCTGGTTCTAAGAGATAACTGCCTTTAAGCGACTAATCGCCAACCGTGATAATTCCTCGATTTGCTCGGGATGTGTGAACTCAGCGCAGCCACTTGGTACTGTCCCATGAACCGCCTGAACAAAATTTTCTGAAAAAAATGCTGCTAAATTCATGTTATACATCGATCTGCGCGCGCTGCAGCTTACCGCTATAGTCGATATAGACCGATTTCCACTCGGTGTAAAAATCGAAGACGGCCCAGCCCCCTTCACGATGTCCATTGCCGGTCGCTTTCACTCCACCAAATGGCATGTGCGCTTCGGCGCCGATGGTGGCAGCATTAATATAGGTAATGCCCGCTTCCAGATCGCGCGCCGCAAGCATGGCACGATTAATATCGCGTGTGTAAATACTCGAGGAAAGTCCGTAGATCACCGAATTATTGATCTCGATCGCTTCTTCGACCGACGAGCATTTCAAGACCGAAAGCACGGGACCGAAAATCTCTTCTTTGGCAATGGTCATAGCCGGCGTGACCTCCGTGAAAATCGTGGGGTGAAAAAACCATCCATTCGATAAATTCCCATCCTTTGCCATTTCACCGCCAAGAACACATTTCGCGCCTTCCTCTTTTCCGATCTTCACATACCGCTCGATATTTTTTCGCTGCTTCTCATTGATGATAGGCCCAACATCGGTTCCCTTCTCGAGTCCATTACCCAACCGCAATTTCGAGGCTTGTTTTACGAGCCGTTCGATCGTTTCATCGTGGATTTTTTCGTGCAAAATCAGGCGCGATGTTGCCGTGCATCGCTGACCCGTGGTTCCAAATGCTCCCCAGAGCACCCCTTCGATTGCGAGATCGAGATCGGCATCCTCCATTACAATCTGCGCGTTCTTTCCGCCCATTTCAAGACAGAGATGCTTCGCCTGCTTGCCGCAGTTTTGCGCAACGATTTTTCCCGTCGCCGTCGAACCGGTAAAACTGACAGCCGAAATAAGCGGATGCATCGTGATCGCCTCGCCGACCGTGCTGCCAGCGCCATGCACAAGATTTACACAGCCTTTCGAAAGACCGGCTTCGTGCAAAATTTCTATGAGGAGCGTTGCGGTCCAGGGCGTATCTTCGGCGGGTTTGAAGACGAAGGTATTTCCGGCCACGAGGCCAGGAAAAAGATTCCACGTCGGAATCGCCATCGGAAAATTCCAGGGCGTAATAAGCCCGCAGACTCCGACGGGAACCCGAAACGAGAGGTTCAGCTTGTTCCGCAGCTCGCTCGGCGTGTTGATGCCGAAAAGCCGGCGGCCTTCCGTAGCAGCATAAAATGCCGTATCGATTCCTTCCTGCACATCGCCGCGCGTTTCGGTGAGCGGCTTGCCCATTTCGCGCGTCATGATTTCGGCGATCTCGTCCTTGCGCTGAACGAGGATTTCCCCGGCACGCCGCAAAATATCTCCCCGTTCCGGAGCTGGCGCAAGCCTCCAGGAACGAAACGCATCCCGCGCAGCGGTTGCGGCACGGTCGACATCCTCTTTCGTCGAAAGGGGGAATGTTCCGAGTATTTCGTTCCAATTCGCAGGATTGCGGTTCTCGAAGGTTTTGCCGTCGGAGGAATCGCACCACACGCCGGAAATATAATTTTGAAATGGTTGAGGCATCCTCAGTTAAACAATTTCTGAGTCAGAATAGTCGAATCATTCTGTGGGCCTAAATTTTCTTTCACGTCTAACCGTTATTGTTATCCATGCAATTAGACCTTCTTGCCATAGCGGCACACCCCGACGACGTCGAGCTTGCCTGCGCCGGTACGATGCTTATGGCAAAACGCTCCGGCAAGCAGACCGGCATTGTCGACCTCACGCGCGGTGAGCTTTCGACGCGCGGAACGCTCAAAACACGCGCAGCCGAGACGGAAGCCGCCTCGAAAATTCTGGATCTCGATTATCGCGCCAATCTCGATCTGCACGATGGCAATATCGAACTCTCGCAGGAAAATCTGAGAAAGCTCATCATCGAAATTCGGAAAACGCGTCCCACGGTTCTATTCGCGCCAAGCCGAAAGGAACGACATCCGGATCACGAAGCCGCTTCCGAGCTTGCGTATCGCGCCGCGTTCTATGCCGGCCTCCTCAAGATTGAAACCAAAGACGAGCATGGGAGCCACCAGGAACCGCACCGGCCACGACTGCTCCTCCATTATATGCAGGGCGTCAGCTTCGAGCCGACGATTATTCTTGACGTCACGCCCGTCTTCGAGCAGCGCATGGAAGCGATGAAGGCGTTCGCTTCGCAATTTCATGCGGATGATTCCAAAATAAAGGATCGTCAGACCCTCCTTTCGCAGCCGGGTTTTATCGAAGGGCTCGGCGCGCGTGCGGCGCATTACGGGATGCGAATTGGCGTGCGGTATGCGGAACCCTTTTGGTCGCTCGAACCGCTTGGCACACGGGACGTGTTCAGCCTTGTCACCAAAACATTCGCCTGAGCGATTGGCTATCGGTAGAGTGAAATTCCTTCGTCGCACCGTTCTCTTTCCCATTTTTATCGCCCTTGTCGCGATGAGTTGCGCCGCGCCGCAAACAATTCCACCCCTCCTTTGTCCCGCGCCGCCGGTTCCTTTTTGCAAACCCGGGACCTTCGATAAAACGACGATCGATACAACAGCAGAACTGCATCACGTCCAAACACACATCATAATGCTTCCCGCGCCCGCAAATAGCAATGCGCAGGATTATGCCATTGGATTCATTCCCACTTCGAGCGGCACCATTGCGCTCATCACGAGCGATCGATCCTCGGAAAGCGACAGCGGTTCTTATGGCGAGCAACGAATTTTTTCCGCGCGATTTTTGGGAACAACACGCTATGGGCCGCTCCAGCCTATTCAGATGGAAAATGTTCCATTGCCGATGGGGACCGCCTGTTACTGCAAGGCCGATCAGCTCCTCTATTTTTCTGCCAAAGCGAAAAATACCGATCCGGACGATTACGATCTTTACACGGCCAAAGTTGAAATCCAGGACGATAACATTACACTCAGCGATGTTGAATCGCTCGACAGAATTAACACCGTCGGCCATTTCGACAGTCAGCCCGCAATCGATCCAACGGGAACGCATCTTTATTTCGTGAGCGACCGCGCTGGTGGCGATGGCGGGACCGACATTTGGTATTCGGAACGTTCGAGCGCCCGTTCAGGGGAGTGGTCCGCGCCGCAACCTTTGCCGGAGCCGGTGAACTCCCCTTGCGACGAAATTTCTCCGTTCATTCCAAGTTTCGATCCCACAACGCTTTATTTCGCTTCGAATGGACATGAGACGGTCGGCGGATACGATCTCTTTAAAATCCATATTCACAATGGCGAATATTCGGAACCGGAAAATCTGGGCAAGCCGATGAATACAACGGCTGACGAAGTGTTCCCATCGGCACTGAACGATACCGCATTCTTTTGGGCTTCGAATGCTGCGACGAGCATGGGCGGCATGAACCTCTATACGATCACCCGCACACACATCGGGCCGCCCACGCCACAGGAGCAGTTGCCGCCGCCGGAACGAATACATCCCGAACCCCTACGCGAGGATAGCATCGCCGAAGCGAAACTGGGACCGATCGAAATCATTGCCCATGTCACGCGCGGCGCAGATAACCATCCTGCCGCCGGAGCCGATATTTATGTGCGCGAAGATTCGCAGGACATTTATCGAGGAACGATTCCCCTAACCGGCGAAATCGGTTTCAAGGTCAAACGCGACCGCGAATACGATGTCGGAGCCGAGACCGCCGATGCGTTTTTCGATGTCCGTCATCTCGATTTGCGTGGCGCCCGCGATTCCGTCGTCCATGTTTATCTGCATTTGCCGGACACGCTCGTCATTCGTATTAATTTTCCATTCGACGATTACGAGCATCCGTATGAATACACAATCGACGAGAATGGCCAGCCTTCGACAATGACATGGCAGCGCGCGCTCGACCTGACGGCGCACTCGGCGCTCGCTTCGCTCGACAAATTGCGGGAACTACTTCTCATCGGCCATACCGATTCGCTCGGAACCGATGCGTATAATAACCGGCTCGGCATGCAGCGCGCGACCTTCATCGCTTCGGAACTGGAAAAGCGCGGAGTCCCATCGAATATCGTTCGCATCGAATCGGCAGGACGCACCGAGCCTGTCTTGCGCCGTCCCGACGAATCGGACGAAGTGTTTCGTCTGCGCTCACGCCGGGTAGATTTTGTGAAAATTTTTCGCTAAGATTAAGCGGTTTGCTGCTTTATTTGCTGCGAAGAAATTCCGCAACGACTCGATTAAATGCTTCCGGTTGATCGAGATTCGAAAGATGGCTTGCGTCGGCAATCTCGCGATACGTCGCATTCGGAATCATTCCCGCAATTTCTTCGCCAAGTGCGGACGGCGTAATCTTATCCAGCGAGCCGGTAATCACGAGTGTATCCTTGTTGATGCTCGGCAGCACGGAACGATAATCGTGACTCCAGGTCTCGCGCCAGGAGAGAAGATAAGTCTCGACATCTTTCATCGCCATGGCCTGAATGCTGGCTTCGAGCGTTTCCGAATCGATATCGGGCCGGTGCGCAAAGGGAATACGTTCCCGCGCAAACTCGGCAAGGGACTTTGTTTTCAATGCTTCAGCGGGACGAGGTAAAATCTGTTTCGCATTTGGGTGGGCGGCGAATGTATTGCAAAGCACTACTTTATCGATGGTCGAGAGACCATCCCTTG
>DASYAJ010000483.1:0-2284 GCA_036501405.1 Kapaibacterium sp. (SeqCode) | reverse complement strand
AGATTCGATAATCGTTCAAAATGGTTTTGTAAATCACCTCCATCAACGAATCGACTCTGTCTGAGTAGTTATCGCCATTTGCTTGCGTTTGAGTCGGACTAGTTGCGGACGTATCGGTCAAGGATTGTTATTGTGGAAAACAAAGCCTGGTTTGTTTTGTCTTTACACCGTAGCGGACACATAGAAAAATGCAGTATCACCTTCGATTCGTGACCAGTGAACGATTAACTTATGGTCACTAAATTTATTGGTCCACCATTCAAAAGAAAAAACGCTTAGGTGTACCGGCGGCGGCATTATGTCGAACGAGGACATCGAGGAACTAAAAAAGATGGGCGTCGGCCAGCTCTTCACTCCCGGCGCGCCGATGTCCGCTATTTCGGATTACATTCGGGGCTGGATCGAAAAGCGGGATGCGACGCAAGTAGCGGCGTAATTTTTACTCCACCACTTCCATCGCCACATAATTCCCAGCTTCCTGTTCCGCAATTCTGCGGGCTTCGTCATCTTCCACTTTCATCACCGTGAACGAAAGTCCCGCTTGCGAAAGGCGGTACGAGTGGTGCAAACCGAATGTCCGCGCGCTGGTAAGAACGGGACTGCCAAATTTCTCGCGCAACTTTCCCATTGTCCGCGAAATGCGTTCTTTCTTTTCCGTATCATCGACGAACATTTCCTCCTGCGGCAGCTCCGGAACGAAATCGCTTAGATGGACTCCAACAAACGTCACGCGCGGGCGAGGATTCACTTTCCAAATTTCGCGCGTCATTTCAGAAATAATTGGAAAAACGATCTGCTCCGATTGCGTGGGGTGCTTCAAATGAAAGGCGCGCTGGGCAAATCGCATCGGAGAGTTGCCGGTTAAATGCGACGTTGCATAAGCTTGCAACGCGGGGTTCGGCTCGGCGAAGCGCATGTAGATCGAGAAGCTCCGCATCTTCATTTCGCTTTTGCGCAACCGCCAAAGACACCGTTCGGCAATATAGAGCAGCAGCGATTCGACATATTCTTTATCCGACGAAATATTTTGCAGCGTACTCTGGTGCGAAATGGATTTTGCCGCGCCGCGTTTTGTGAGCGGGCGTTCGTCCTTGCCATGCACAAGGTTCCATAAATAGGTCCCATGCACATTGCCTAATCGTTTACGAAGAATTCCCAGATTCAGTTTGCACAGATCACCGCAGGTGACGATATTCATCTCGTTCAACTTCTGGAACGTTGCCGCGCCGACGCCAGGAACAGCTTCAATCGGCAGCGGATCGATCCAGTCCATTTCGAATCCAAATGGCACAAACGTAATGCCATGCGGCTTTTTGAAATCGCTGGCGATTTTCGCCAAGGCTTTGCCGCTCGATATGCCGATCGATGCGCCCAAATTCAGTTCCTCGTCAATCGTTCGCTGAATTGCTTCCGCAGCCGCGTAAGGATCGGGCCAGCGATGCATGACATTCGTCAATTCGAAAAATGCTTCGTCCAAACTCAGCGGTTCGACATCGGGCGTAAAACGGTAAATAATGCGAAGAATTTGCTCGGATGCTTCCTGATAGCGGTCGTAATTCGCGTGAACAGGAATGGCCGTCGGCACCAGCCGCATCGCTTCCTGCGTCGGCATTCCGGTCTTGATACCAAGCCGTTTCGCAACGTAATTGCATGCCGCCACCGCGCCGCGTCCGACCGGTCCGGCCGCGACGAGCACCGGCTTCCCTTTCAATGAAGGGTCGTGCTTCTCTTCGACCGAAGCGAAGAACGCGTCCATATCGAGATGGCAGATAATGCGCTGCATAGAAGCTTTTCGGGCGCCGTAATAGGTGCCCATCAAAGTATATCAAATATACGACAATTTTCATTCCGATGGAAGAAAAGCCGGAATGACACCTTTTGACTTGTCGTTTTCTCGATCTATGAAATTCGGACACCTTGACGACGTGAGCGGAATCGACTTCACGCTTCCACCGGACCATCCGATTACGGAACAGGTCCTCGATAAAAAGCCCGTAAAAGATCCCAACGTTTACTCCGGGCTTGCCGAATGGGGTAACGAAGGGTTCCCTGGAAAAATCTATCCGCCAAAGACGAGGCAAAAAGATTATCTAAAATTGTATGGCGAGCTTTTCACCTGCGTGGAACTGAATGCGACCGGCTATCGCGTTCCGACTGTTAAAACCGTCGGAGGCTGGGTATCGGCCGTTCCCAACGATTTTATCTTTTGCCCGAAGGTATCGCAGCCGATCAGCATTACCAGTCCGCTCGGTAAGAACGAAAAGGCATTGAAGGATTTCACCGA
>DASYAJ010000482.1:0-2852 GCA_036501405.1 Kapaibacterium sp. (SeqCode) | reverse complement strand
ATCATTTTGCCGAACGTTGCGGCATGGGAAGTGGCGAGATGCCAGAAATAAATCCCACGAGGAAGACTTCCTGTGCTCAGCCTTTGCGTTCCCGAAACCGTTCCCGAATAGACGGTCTCACCAAGAAGATTCACGAGTTCGAAGCGCGCTGGAGGTTCCCATCCTTCCGGCAGCGTGACCGAAATGTGCGAGCCATCCAAGCTCCAGACAAGCGGTGTGGAATTATTCCCATTTTGCGCCGGAACGGCATCCACATAAGGCGCTGCCCAGCCCGTAAGGAGATCGAATCGAGGATCGGGCGTGTGATTGGCATTCACTATATCCGGGCTTGTCCATGTGCCCTGCGTTGTATCCTTATGGAGAAGGGAACCGGAATCCGGAAAATAGGCGATAGATATTGGAATCTTTGCGGGTGATGGTGGAAGAGTAAACGGGAACGTTGTTAGACTATCGAGATAGTTAGGACTGTTCGAATTCGAATCGATCGCAATGCGAAAATGTTTCTGATCGGCCCAGAAAGGGTGAAGAATCATTATTGGTCCACTGGAAAGACTGACAACTTCAACAGTTTTGATATACCCTCCGACTGGAACCGGCAAGCGCTCATCGGCCCATGTTTGACTCGTCACAACGAAATCGTTCGAGCCGCCGGAACCAATAACCGCGACCGACATCACATGGCAGGCATTACCAAAGTGAATGCTGTCGATGACGGGTGTCGATTGGACCGATACGAACTGGATTTCAATCAGCCGGCGCGAATGCGGCGGCATTGGGGAAAGATCGACGGGGCCGCCAACACTATCGTGCAGCGTGAAGCCGACGTTCCCTTTGAGGAGTTCCAGTATGTCGATATCGAATATGCTGTCGCCATAATTGTAGATCGTATCGTATGCGATATTGACTGGCGTCCCCGGAGGATTGATGTCCACGCCCAAGTTTTGCAACGGCGGAACGAAGGTGTCCATCGCCGGTGTGTAGGTGCTGGTCACAATCGTTTCATTCCCAGCTTCATCGAAAATGTCGATGCGAAGAAGCGCGGGTTTGTAGAGATTGTTCACATACATGCCATAAGAAGAGCCCTGTACGTCGGATCCGGTAATGAATGGCGGAACAAGTTGGGGACTGTAAGTCATATTATACATCGAATCGAGAACGATTCCCGAAATGCCGGACTGTGTATCATTCGGCGGAAAAATTCCGGAATCTTCGATGACAACTTCTCCTACATAACATTCGCCATCGAAACGAACGACGGGCGCAACGGTATCCAATGGACGAAATGTGCTCGAAAGCCCTTGCGATCCCCAGGAATAAGTATCGTCGGTCCCATAGCCATAAACCAGCACGCTCACGCTCGAATCGTCGCCAGTGACCGTGTGGGAACCGGAGGAAAGTGAATCGACGACGAATACTTCCCAAGCACTATCGAGACATTGGGACTTGAAATTTGTTATTGGCTTCGCATCGATGAATGTCTTCTTTTCATCGTTGATATTAAGAACTACATTTGCATAATTGTAGAAAGAATCGCCGAGAGTTGGCGTTACAAACTGCACGGTTTTTATAAATTGCGAACGCGGTATGACCACTGCTTCGGAAGGATCGCCCATGCCTTGCAGGCCATCGGGGTAGGTCGAGCCATTGGAATATTCCACGCACAGGAATGGCGCGTTACTCCAAAATTTCCCGGCTTTGTATGCTTCCATCCATGCAATATCATATTGGTTTGCAAGCGCGATTGAATCGGTGTCCGAGCCGCAAGTGGAACGATAAATTTTCTGTCCCGACTTGGATGCGGCCAAAAGGTACATCGCGGAGTCATGCAGCGGCAAGCTGTCGGCTTGATGAAAACTCGTCGTGTAATACGTTGTGGCCCACGAGCGCACGGGTGGGATCATTTCTTCGATATGATCGGAGTAAGCACTCTGAGAAGGAATTTGCGTCTCCATCGCACCGCCAAATACTCCGACCGGATGGGTGGCGTGAACAATCGTTCCCGAAAGATCGAAGCCGGTGAAGCCGGTTGTTTTGATCGGCATCAGTTCAACGCATTGTCCCGCCTTCAATGTGAAGAGAGCCGTTTGCCCGGCAGGATAGCTAACGTTTGTGGAATTGGCATCGCCACTATAATTGCCTGTCCAGCACTGCCGGCAATCGCAGGTCGGTGTGATAGAAACCAAGGAATTATCTTCATCGGCAACAACGGCCATGGTGCCGGGCAAATCGACGCCAAAAGCTCCAGACTCGCTAAAGAGCGATTCGTAGGACGCCACGACATAATCGGTTCCCCATCCAATTGTGGGAAGGATATGGGAGCCATCGGTGGAAGCATTTTGGTGGCTCATCGTGTAAACGACAAGATCGGCATCGTTCGACCAAACGTGGATGGCTTTGCTTTCCACTTGGCCACTCGACTCCATTTCCGTGAATTCCGGCAGGAGATAGGTACCGACTTGATTTGGAGTAATTGTAATAGGAGTAGTCTTCCCTTCGGCGCTCACATAAGCCGTAGTGCTGCTGGGCGATGAGATGTAAATACGTAAGTATTTATCTCCTTCGTTTACTCCCCAGTCGTTCGACATTTCGACGAACCAGAAATCGCGGCCGCGCGAGAAATTCGGCGAGCTGGGAATTTTCGTAACGGTGCTCGTAATGAGCGATTGCGCGCGCGTAACCTGTGCAACGCCCATGAGAAGCGCCGCAACCAATAATAGATGTAATTTTTTCATTTCATTCTCCTAAAATTATTTTGCCGGATGTTGCGGCGTGGGAAGTCGTAAGTCGCCAGAAATACATTCCAAGCGGAAGCGTAGCGGTGTTCACAATTTGCGTTCCTGAAACTGTTCCCG
>DASYAJ010000481.1:0-3706 GCA_036501405.1 Kapaibacterium sp. (SeqCode) | reverse complement strand
GCGAGATTCAAAATCGGATATCCGACAAGCTGGCCAGGCCCATGATAGGTCACATCCCCACCGCGCTCGATTTCGAATTTTTCTGCACCGATCGCATGGAGCTGTTCATCGGTCAGCAAAAAATTCCCCATGTCCGCACCGCGCCCGAAGGTATAAACATGGGGATGTTCAACAAGAATGAGCGTGTCTTCCTCTTCGCCTTTAATGACGCGCAGGAATATCTCGCGCTGGAGTTCCCAGGCTTTTTGGTAAGGGGTCAAGCCGAGATCGTGGAGCTTCATTTCGATTTTACCGTAAATGCTTCGCAACGAAGATATTCCGCAGTCTTTTGCACATGGTCTCCTTGCAACTCGATAGTGTCTTTTTCGACCGTGCCCCCGGCACTGAACTTTTGCTTGAGTGTTCGAGCAAGTTTATCGCGCATTTCTGTCGAAAGCCGCAATCCCTCAATCACGGTGACGGCTTTTCCCCGACGTGCTTTTTTATCGAGGAACACGCGCACTTCCTGTCCTTCGCCAAGCTTTCGTTTCGCAGATTTTTCTGCATGTTCTTTGGCAAGCGTCTGCTTCTCCTCGGGCGAAAGGAGGGTTGAAAGATTCGAAAGATCGTTCAGTTTCATACGATTCGATCGCGATAACCAATCATCGAAAGCCTTAGTTTAAGTGTGTGATCTTCAACCAGTTTTTATCTGAAAGAGCACGCCGAGTCCGTAGGTTACGACGGCGACGATGATGCCGACGACCATCATCTCTAAACCGGAACGCCACCAAGAGCGAACGGTCACGATGCTCTTCGCGGCGCCGACAAGGAAATGCGCGATGAGTGCGACCACAAAGCTGACAATTACGGCGGTGATGCCATTCAGAAAAAAGAATGGGATAAGCGGAATGAATGCTCCGACCAGCGTGGAAAGTCCGCCGGAAGCGAGAGACCGGAATGGAGAAGGGAATGATTTTTCGGAAAGTCCCAGTTCTTCCGCGCCCATGACTTCCAGAAATTCGTCGGGACGTTCCGAAAGTTTCAGTGCCATCGTGTCGGCTTCTTCTTCGCTGAATCCGCGAAGTTGATAGATGAGCGAAAGTTCCTCGCGTTCTTCCTCAGGATTTTCCTCCATTTCCTGCCGTTCGCGGTGCATTTCGCTTTCATACACTTCTCGCTGGGATTTTGCGGCAAGATAGGCGCTCGCTCCCATCGAAACCGCGCTGGCAATCATTCCCGCAACGCCCGAAAGCAGCACATATTTTGTGGAAGCGCCGCCAGCGACATCCGTGCCGCCCGAAATAAAACTCGCAATGCCGAAAACAGCGCTGAGTCCATCGTTCACGCCATAGATTGCATCGGCAAGCCAGGAACCGCTTTTGAGATGCCATCGCTCGCGGCGAAAGAGGCTATCGAGCTTCGAGCGTGTTTCGCGCTCTGAATGATGCGTATCGCTATGCGAGGAATACATCGTTCGAAGGATGTGCGCGTGTCCTTCTTCTTCTTGCTTTACCTCCTCGATCTCGCGAATCAGTTCCACATCGGTGACCGCAGCCATCATGCGCTCGTAACTTTTTTCGGCGGCGTCTTCATCGGCTTCCATGCGGCGTAGCACACTTTCGGTATCGAGCGACCGAACGAGCATTTGCTTATAGCGCAGCGATACCCGCGAAGGCTCGATTGCTTTCGATCCCAATTCATTCAACCTTTTCTTCCAGCGTTCCGCATGCCGCTCTTCCTGCGCGATCAGTTTTTGGAGGACGATCTGCTTTTTCGGGTCGCTTTCGCGCTCGGCGAGCGCGCGGTATTGCGCCGCCGCTTCGCGCTCAGCACGGTAATTTTCTTGCAGGACTCGAATGGTGGAAGAAGTGCTCATGGTGTCGAAGAATCGAACGATCGAATTATCAATAATCGATCATCGAAGAATCAAAAGATTCTTCGTTTCGATTCCATCCTTTTTTCGAACGATCGAATTATAGCTCCCAATGGGTAGAAAGGAAATGTCGATGGTGGAATGAAGTTCGGAAAGCGTGTGCGTCAAAACTGTGCGTCCAAGTGCATCGATAAGTGAAAGTGAACTCGGTGCATCGCCGGAAAGTGTTATCGTAGTCGAAGCAGGATTTGGATAAATGCTAATCGTCTCCTTCGGACTGATAGCCGTAACGCCAGCATCAGGGACATGAAAAATCGTATACTTCGGTGTTGTGCGCGTCAGTCCTTCAAGGTCGGTTGCTCGAATTTGGTAGATAACATCCGTTCCAGGATCTCCTTGTGTAAGATTTGTGCAGCGATAAAAATGTCCTGTATCTGGAAACATTGTAAAAACTGTCGTATCATCGACGCCGTCCGAATGCGAATATTGTGTGTACGTTACTTTGACAATCGAATCTGACGGATTGTAAGGATCGGCAAAAACATTTGCATTGATTTGAACAGACTCGCCATCCGTGATCGTCTCAAAGAGATTCGGTGGTTCATGCACAATCATCGGCCCTGCGCTCCAGGCATAATCGGCAAAGGGTGTCAGGAACGAATAATCGTTGGCCCAGGTAGTGTACATCATGCCGCGCATGTTCGGGATGGTGTCCATCGCGAGCCGCCAGTTGCGAATATTTACCGTATTAGGCACATCGTAATAGGGGCTTGTGATCTGCGAAAAACCAAGCTTCGAAAAAAAGTCGAGGCTCTGCGACATGGATCCGCTATTCCAATTGACGATGGTAATATCTTTCGGAAGAAGGTTCCAATCGCCGGTCAGATCGCCGTTGACAAGATAATAATTATTGTGCGCGTTGTGAAGCGAATCGAACATATCGCTCCAATCGAACACATCCGCGCCGGGATGCACTTCGTGAATGATCGAATCGCATTTGCGCGCATTATCGGCAAGAAGGATAGCGGGAGAAACATTCCTATTCTGACATGCCGAGTCCCAATTCATCTCGCGGATTTCATCGTGGCTCATAAAATAGCGGTTCGCATGATACTGGCTATCGACAAGCTGAAGTTGATCGTGCAGAATGGGATAGAGCGTATCTTCCGACACACAGACCATCGTCGAGCCATCGCCATTGGCAGCATTCTCGACAGGATTTGGGCGAATGAAATGAATATCGACGGTATCGCCACTCTTGATTGCGCTGCCCGGAAGAATTTGGAACGAAGGCGATGGATGCCAAGGATAGGTTCCCTGCCCTTGCTCCATTGTCGTATCGATTATCGTCGCATAATCTTTACCTTCAACGTATGTGGATGTTTTTCCGCGAACAGTAACGAGCGGAACATCGGACGTGCGCCGAAGCACATTGGTCAATCCGGCATCTTCGATTTGAAAATCGTCGAACCAGATCGTTCCGGCGCTTCCACCCCACACACCGCAATAGACGTAGAGGGAATCATAGGTGAGCGTGTTAAAGACGACATTGTATTGGTTCCAGCCATTCGAGGTCCCCGAAACAGGAAATGCGGTGTAAGTAAGCGCTCTCGAATCCGCGCCGTTATGCCCAATCGCGAGAAGCTGCACTTCATCGCTCGATAAATTTTGCGAGTTAAACCAAACCGACATGCGATATCCGTGAAACGGCTGGCAAAGCACGGAACGCTCGAACCGGCAGTTCCCACCCGCATTTCCTGCCACGAAATTCGTACAGCGCGCGCTATATTTGCCAGAATGCACAGTGGTGGAATCGACAAATGTGCTTTGGTTCGGCCCATCGTAAAAGCTCCA
>DASYAJ010000480.1:0-7586 GCA_036501405.1 Kapaibacterium sp. (SeqCode) | reverse complement strand
ACTCCGCCAAACCAAAATTTCGACCTATCCCGGTCCGGAAGCACCAGGGGAATCGCAATTGTATCTGCTTTGCCATTCACTTCCTGCCAGATGAATGCCGCGACGGTCGGGGTGGCGTAGGGAACCGCAAAGCCCATGGCGCCGAGCAACTTTTCGGTGCTGGCCGAATCGAGCGCTGCTCTTGTTCCCGTAAAATGGACCGTATCGTGAATTGTTTTCGACCGCACCGCTTTGCCCGCCTGCCACACTTCTGCTTTCGAGGACGTAAAGGCAGTCCATTGATCGCCCTTTTTTTCGAAGGAGAGCGCGCGCTGCAGTATGCCGTAATTAATATCGACCTCCGCATGGGTACTGTCGTAACGTATGGCAAGGGCGTCGGCTTCGAGGGGACTTTGCGCAAAGGCCGGTTGGAAAGCAACCGCCATCAGCGCGAGAACGATCAAAACCGCAATCGAGCGCTGCTTCCTCCTGGAAGCCGAGCTCTTATGGAGAACATTGGAGAGATAAATCATAAGCGTACATGAAATTACGTTCCAGCAGGAATAGGTTTCGAGCGCGAGGAAGAAAAGCTTCCTAAAAAGATCGGCCTAAAAACCTTTTCCTTAATAAAAAAGCGCCCCCGAAAAGCCGAAGGCGCTCTAAGATCGTCAAGAAGATTCGTTCATTGGAACGTGGCACTGATCGTGATATAATGCACGCCGCCGAGGTTCTTGGTCGTATTGAAGGCGTAGTCGATCACACCGGAGAAATCCTCGCTCTTATAATGGAATCCGGCGCCGATACCGAAGCCAAGTTCGTCCTCATTGAAGGCATATCCGGCCCGGAGCGATGCCATATCGTTCCAAACGTATTCCGCGCCGAGATTGAATTGCTCCGGGCCATCGGAATGGGTCGAAAAATCGAGGTCCATATTCAGCTTTTGGTTTTCGATCGTGCCTTGCAGCACGTCGGAGGCAACGCCAATACGGAAAATGAGCGGGAGCGGGTACGATCCCGTATTCAAGCTGCCCGAAAGCGAATCGCGCACAGCGTTGATGTTCGGATTATTCGCGATAAAATCGAGACTATTACCCGAAAAATTGCGATCGGGACCGAGGTTCGTCAGGTCCATCGCAATGCGCATGTGGTAAAAGTCGGTAAGGTATCGGGAACCGGCATCGAAGGCAAGGCCATCGGCGCTCATGTCTTGAATGGAACTGCGAAGGTATTTCGCGGTCGCGCCAAAAGAAAAGCGGTCGGTCAGCGCGCCGGCGATTGTCGCGGCCAAGGAGAGATCGTTCGCGTTGAACGTTCCGGCATTCGCATCTTGCTGAATCGTCGAATAGGCGAGATTGCCGTAATCGACAAGCGTGAGCGCCACACCTGCACGGTACTTATCGCTGATCGGCATTGTGACGCCGACGAAATTCTCATTCACATTGCCAAACCAGAGCGTAGTCGAGGCCATGACATTCACCCCCGGCAGATTTGCAATACCGGCAGGGTTCCAGTAGAGCGCCGATACGTCGTCAGCCATTGCGGAATAAGCTCCGGCCATGCCGGCGGCGCGCGCGCCGATCCAAATTTTGGTAAAGACCGAACCCGACGATCCGGCATTGGTAAAGTTTGGCGCCGTCGTGTTCGTGGTCGAACCGCCTTGCGCGAATGCACTCGATACGGCAAGCACCATTGCCACGACAGCAATCGGTAGGATGGCGGAGCGTTTCTTCGCTTTCAGGCGATGCATCGTTTCTAAGATCGTTTTCACTCGTGTCATCGGATAATACGTTATTTAGAAAGGCCCACAATAATAGCGAACTTCGTTGTGATTTCGCCGATTTCCGCATCGTTATTATTCGGGTCCTTGGCGACAACGCGCGCAAAGAGCACCTGGCTGCCCACACGCTGCTGGCCGCTTGTCAAAAGATTCCACGTCTCGACCGACGTCTGGTTGCTGAGCGTGTTGTAGTTATAGCTCGTGTCCGAAAGCGCAATATCGTTGGTGTCCTGCTTGATGGTCGATTGATATCCGCGGTGCTCCAGCGTCGTGACCAGCGTCCCGTCCAGCGCGTAGATTTCGATTGTACAGCGCGGTGGAAGCCGCGTGAAGAAAATCTTCGCGTTGTCGGTCGAGGTCTGACCCAAATTCGTTACAATGTAGGGATTCGGAACCACCTGCACCTGTGCAAGAACCGAATCAACATAATTATTCGTATTGGCGAAATCGACTTTCGGCCCGGACTCGGTCACAATGTGGAATTGCGCGCCAGGGAACGGAAGATTTTTCACCAAACCGGTAAACGAAAGCGTCACCTTGTCGCCCGGCTGGAAGTCGTTCATGTGCGGAGATTGATGGTTCGTCACATTGCCGGCAATAGTATCGCCCGTGACTTGCGCGGCATCGGGAATTTCCGGCGCGTTGAAAATCAGTTCCGCACCACCGACACTCAGTTTATGCACAGTGAGTTGATAATTTCCAGCCTTGTCCTGGTTACCAGCTGCGCCAATCGGGTAGTAATACGATCCCAAGGTGGAAATCCCTACATAGGATGCGCCCGTATGCGGCTGCGCGAATGCAACATTATCCTGATAATGGAATGCTGCCATTTCATACCATCCCGGATTCGGAACGTGCATCGAATCCGGATCGTCAAATACAGGATAGTATATACCCGCCTGCTGTTGTTGATCACTATAGAACCTGTGATCGAACTCGACAGTCATATCCGCGGCGGAATCGGCGGCATCGGGTGGAACGATTCGCAGAATCGAAGAATCGCACGTAGGAATCCGCACGATAATGCTATCGGCTTGCGGCTTGACGGTATCGCCATCGAGCATCGCAACCGAAATCGGGTTTTGATTTTTCGGCGTCAGGAAATCGACCTCATAGGCTGTTTCCCCGAGCGCTCCAAGGAACGAAGGCCGTGTGCTATTGGCCGTGTAATGATACACCGGCGTCTTGGAGCGATAGGTCGTCGTAATCGATCCATCCACAAGGTTTGTATCGGAGTGTTCCACGGAGTCGAGCGTATAAATCGTATCGTTCGTCGTTCCATATTGGATGCGTACGAGCGTATCGCCGAGCGGTAGCGGCGTCCCCGGAGCGGTAATGTTCCGCGCTGAAAGACTCACCGGTGGCCGCGGCGCACTATCGCTGGGAAGATTGTAGATATTCTGGTTTGGGTCGTTCGAGCTGCCGTTATTCGTGCGCCGGGAAAGGCGCAGGATCAGCGGATCGCCTGTTCCAGAAGTGGTAACAGAACTTAAGCGATAAAGTCCGCTCAATTGCTCGAGATTGACATTGGCGAGGACATTGAACGCTTGATCGATCGTCTGATTCGGTTCGAAAGTGGGGTCGTCCGTCGTAAAGGAGGCGCCAAAAGTCGAGTCTGCCGTGTAGGTTCCATTGACATGGTAGAGAATCGCGCCGGGCAGCGTGAGCGGAAATGAATAAGCGACGGTGCTCGCGGCCGCACTCTGCATCGTCTTATACGTATTGTTTATCCCATTTTTGTTATCGGTAATATCGACATACATGAGCATGGGGCTTGTTTCGAATACGTTATCGGCATACTCGATCCATCGCGGCTGGAAGCTGACGTTAACCGTATCGTTGGTGAAGAGCTTTTCGAAGATTCCCGTATCGACAATATTGAGCTGAATGGAAGTGATGCCGCCTAAATTCGAGTTCCCGCTTCCGGCAAGGCAATCGCTGAGATTGGATGCCGTATCGCCAGAAAACGAGGTGATAAACGCCGGCTTATTCGGGATCGCCGTGATAAAATTCCGATTGGTTACGATAGCCGTGTAGAGCGGTCCGACTTGATCGAGTGAATCGAATTCGTTGTAAGCGACGAGATAATAATAATAGGGTACGTTATTATAGAGTCCTTCCGTGCCGGTAAGGATTCCATCGTGATTATCATCGCCCACGTCCAGGTAGGAATGCGGAATCGCGTTCGGTATCGTGCTCGTCCGCACATAATGGAAATGGTTGAAATGACCTTTGCTATCGAACACGGAATCGGTATTGTAGGTATAGAGCTGCCATTGACCGAGCATCACGTCAGGATTCGTTCCATCGGGGCGGATGGTGCTGTCGTGGTCGGAACGGCTCGAGCGCCAGAGTTGATAGCCAAGGAACGGAAGCGCCGTATCGGGAAGCTCCGCGGTCGTCGGAAGGATATTGAGTGTGCTGCGTTCGGCGGCCGAATCCCACGTGAGCAACACGGCTTTATCGAGCGCGGTCGCCGTAAGGGTCGGCAGCGTTGGCGGTGCTGGCGAAACAAAGTGATCGACGAAATAGCTTTGCGTGCCATCGGGACGGGTCGAAGAATCGACTTCACCGAAGACCTGATGCGCAAAGTCGGTGAGAAGCAGCAGCGCGCCGAAATTCTTTTTGTAATCGGAATTATCGACCTGTGCGATCGTAATGCCCACTGTCGTTTCGACTGATTTCCCGGGAGGCAATGTGAATGGTCCTGTGGCCATCAATAACCGGCGATCCTGATAGACGCCGTTGAAATTATCCTTTTCACCCGAAGAAACGAATTCGTAGCGCAAGTCCTCGGTCGTAGGATCGTTGATGATAATCCAGTTTCGGAAGGTTGTGAGACCAAGCTGCCGGGTCTGGAACAAGCTTCCGGGGCCGTAACCGCCGAGATGGGCACTATCGTCGTTTGCAATAATGTTCCCAGCCGAATCGATAACGGGGCTTTCGAGAAAGCTGAAACCAACCCATCCATATTGTTTTCCGTTTGGCGGTTGTGTAAAGTTACGCCATTGCACACCCATATTCAACTTCGACTCATCGCCGCGATAGGGTTGACGAAGTAAGCCAAGATCTGTTGGGTCGGCATAGGTTTTCGCAAAGGTAGAATCGACATAACTATTACCATCGTTGGAAGCACCTCCGACAGCGGCATCGAGATCCGGATCGAATGCGGGCGCCATAAAGCAGTTGATAAGCGAGTCATTCGAACGATTCGTCACTTTATGACGAAGAAAAATCATATCGCGATAGCGGCCGAAGCTCCAGGAATAAATCTCTTCCTGAATATCGATGTTAAATGGATAGCCGGTACTGGGACGCCATTCAGGGTTATTCGTATGATCGGCATCTGAATAAAAATTGAGAATATCTTCTTCAGAAGTGATCGCAGGTTTTGGGTTGGGCTTCGATTTGCCGGGATCGGTGAGTTTGGTAACGTTGCGATTGCCTACTTCCGAAATGTAATCGCCAAAGTAATAATTATGGTTGAGTGTTTTTGTCAGGCTCGTGTCCCACAGAGGCCAGTTGTAAGCGGGATTGGTTACGGCATTCGCGGGTGCAGAACCTGCAACATAAGTACCCGAAGTTTTATCGTAACGCGGGCTGACGTAGGAAATGTACTTCGCATCGGGATTGGAACCATCGGTACCGGTCGGGAGCCCGACCTGGCTGGCTTCGCCTTCCATATACCATCCTGCACCGGAATTCGGGTTATATCCGAGTTCGCAAAGCTGGTGACGCTTGCCGTCGGGCAGCACTTTCTTGGTTGCGAACCAGAGGCCTTCGCCGAAAATGTAGCTATTGCCCGACCCACGCGGCCAAAAGCACCCTTCGGCCTGCCCGTTACCGGCATAAAACAGAACGCCACGATTCGTATAGTAAAAATCAATATTACTATAGACGTTCGTCTGGCGCAGAAATCGCTGGATCTGTGCATCGGAGCTTTTCGCCTTCGATGTCGAAGGCCGTGCGAAGCTTAGGCCCGCACTCATTCCGAATGCAAGTATTCCGGCTGCAAGGAGCATGAGTACTCGCCCTACATGAGCATGCCCGGTTCTGCGCGCTAAGGTGCGCGATGTTTTACGTGTGTTCATATTTCTAAAAAAAGGAGTTGCTCACGATCTGCGGAAGAATTAGAACCGGAGCGTAAAATTCAAATAAACACGGCGCGGCACCTGATAAAAAACCTCGCGGTTGTAATTATCCGTACGATACCGCACGTACGAGATTTGTTGCTCCGCCGCGCTGACGCGACCATCGTGGTTCAAGTCAAGCCGAGAATCGTAGTAAAGATTGCCGAGCGCATCGATCTGACCGCCGCGAGTGTTGGTCGGATCGTTGTAATAATCGATGGTCGAACCCAATTGATTCGGCAGGCCGTCATTATTAGCTTGTCCCGTGGCGGGATAGACCCACAGGGGATCGGTCCGGTTGAATACGTTGATTACTTCGAGTTGAAGATCGAGGAAAATCGAACTCATGCTGGCGCCGAAAAGATCTTCGAAAGGAATCGTGCGCGTGAGCGTCGCGTCGGTTTCAAAGTTATCGGGTAAACGATTGCCGTTCGTCGAGCCAATTTGTGCGCCGCGAATATCGGTGGCCGTGTAAGGAGTTCCCGTTTCAAAAACGGTCGTCGTCTGAAGCGAAAGCCATTGCAGGAGCTTATTGCCGAAAATCGTCGGACCCTCTCCTTTATTATAAACAAGGTTAAAGAGTAAGTTTGCCACATGCGTTCGGTCGTAACTGAACGGAAAGGGGGTCAGCGGAAGCACCGATTGCTCCGAGTTCGGATCCTGATTGATGAGCGCCGCGTAGTTTTCGGTCGCCGAGGAAGAGGTTCCCACCGCCGCGCCATACGTATAGTTCAACTTGATCGAATAGTTGTCGGACATCCGTTTTTCGGCAACGAATTCGATCGAACGGTCTGTGCCATACTCATCGTCGGTAAAGACCGTGTAGCCAATCGGCAAGATCGGGCTTGTAATAAATTCCTCACCCGTTTGATTACGAATGTCTTTATAAACACCTGTAACGCTAAAGGCAAAAACATCCGAAAGCTGTGTGTTGAAACCGACGTCGATTTCTTTCGTGCGCTCCGCGTTCAGGCCTGCCTGGCCGAGCGTCTGGTTTCCACGAGCGAGCGATTGCTCCAAGGCATTGACGTTTCCGCCGCCGGTGCTCGTGAGCACATCGTTCAAATTCGGTTTCTCGAAGTACCAGTTATAGCCAAAATTGAATGTCGTTTGATCGGTGACGGCATAAGTGATCGCCAATCGGGGCGAAATTTGCGTTTGCAATTTCGTCGGCGTGAGCGCATAGTTCGCTATTCCGACGCCAATCGGATTATAGAGATCGGGAATTTGGTTGGCATCCGGTTGATAAATATCGAAGCGAATACCCGGATGGAACGTGATGTCACTGAACTCCATCTTGTCCATCAGGAATATCGCGCCGGTATAGGGATGCACGAGGAACGAGTCCTTGAATGGATTCGCATCCCACGGCAAGGAATTGTTGTACTGATAGACCGACATGATGTTCGATTCGAATCCCGCTTCGAGCTGATGGCTACCGACCTGAATCGTATAATTGCCATTGATCTGCGTCTGTCCTGTATTCTCGATTGAAAAACCGGAGGTATTACCCGCTACTGTGCTCAATCCTACAATCCCATAGCCATTCCCGCTGGACTGAATAATCGGCGGTCCTTCAATATGTCCTGTAAATGGATTGGGTCCCGGAATCTGAGAGGCGTAGGGCTGCGTCGGATTATTCGGGTCCGGAATCTGCCGGTTGACGGGCGTATAAATATCGACAATGCCATCGCCACCAG
>DASYAJ010000479.1:0-3500 GCA_036501405.1 Kapaibacterium sp. (SeqCode) | reverse complement strand
ACGATAACTCCGATGTGGATGGATATCGTATTTTCGCAAGCGACACTGGATCGGGAATTTTAAGGCACTTATTCGTTGTCTACGTCGGAGGCCTCATTCCGCCTGAATCGAAGATGCGATTATGGATTGACGATTCTCCGGTCATCGACGATTTCGTTTCCAATTTTTTTTTAGCTCCGCACGGCCTCATTCACTCTCCCTTTGACACCGCATCTTCCGGGGCGGAAGTTTTTGAATGTCAAATTCCCTACCGACACAGTTTTCGCTGGACCCAACAGGGGGATTGGTGCTGGCACGAAGCCGAGTATCAACGGATCGATTCGGCTGCGCTTCCGGACTTGACCGCGTTTGAAGCCGATCAAGCCTCTGCCGACACAAACTATTGGAAGCGGTTTCCATGGAATGCTACAAAATCCATTGTATTCGCTCCCACTCTTCATCCCGGAGCTACACAGGTCCTTGCTGATATTGCCGGCCCTGCCTTTATCCATCAGATTCATTTCCACTTCAAAACACTCGACACAGCGATTCTTTGTCATCTTTGGTTTTCGATTCACTGGGATAATTGTCCGACTCCAAGCGTCTCTGTTCCCTTATCGGATCTGTTCGGAATCACTCTCGGTGCCCAGAATATCCAATCGTATGGAATCATTGTCGATTCCGGCGCTGGAACGATGGATCTTACGTTCCCAATGCCGTTCAAGGTGCATGGACAAATATTTCTAACGAATGAAACCTCATCCGATGTCGCATTTACTGGTTTTGTCTTCTTTCGAGATACCATCTTAAACCCTGACTGGGGCTATTTCGCGACACAATATCATTACAAACCGGAAATCGCTTATCACATCCTCCATCCTGTTCTCCACGTGAAAGGTTCCGGTCGATACATCGGAGTAATTTTTAATTATTCGGATTCACGCTTTTACGACCCGGTGTTCATGGAAGGCGATGGTTATTTGAATGTCGATTCGCTTTCCTACGATCGTGGAACTTACTCAGTTCACTATAGCGGGACGGAAGATTACTGCGACGGCGGTTGGTATTTCGATACTTCGAATGTCACTCCGCCGGTTCCGTGGCCTGCTTTCACTCTTCCCTTTCGCGGCTCCCCCCATTGGCCTGTCAGCATGTATCGCTTCCACATCAATGCTCCCTTTAATTATGCGCGGTCCATGGATGTGGACTGGGGCCATGGTTTCAATGACGATTATACCACCACGTATCGAAGTGTCGCGTTTTATTATACAAAGTGGACACCGTTCTATCCCTCCTCCGATACCATCATCGCGGACAATGTGTGGACGATTACCGGATATGGGTATCCACCAGGATCTCCGATTAATATCGCATTGGACCGCACCACGATCTTCACTGGTGTTGCGACAACGGACGGTTCTTTTTCCGTTCGACTTACCGTTTCGAATGCTTGGCCGGTTGGGAATCATCTCCTTTCGATCAATGGAGTGGACAAACCGGAATGGATCACTATACTGTCAAACCCGGTATTGCTCTACCTCGCCGATTCCATCAACCCTATTTATGGCGAAGGCGATTCTATTTCGATCCGAGCTTACGGATTCCATTCGAATGAATCCCTATCGTTATTCTTAGGAGATACTCCGTTTTATTTTTCTCCTCATGTTATCGCCGATTCCGATGGCGTCGTCAGAATAAAATCTTTTTTGCCGTGGGTTCCTGAAGGAATTTATCGTCTAATGCTCGCTCGGTCCGATGGTAGTAAAGTCCTTTCCGATTCTGTGTTGTTTATTGATCGCACCCTCGATTACGAATTCGAATTACTTTCATCGACAGGACCTACGTATGGACCTCCAAGCTACAACTATTACTCTGACACTGTATGGCGAGTAAGTCAAGGTGCGTTTGCGTTTTGCTATGGGAACTGGACGCCGGGCTCTACCTTCACATTCCAATTCACGGTTCCTTTTGCCGACACCTTCGCGCCGACGCTTTTTGCGTTGAAGGGAGACCGCTATGCGATCTACACCATCTCTATCGATGGGACCGAGGAAGGAACGCACGATTGGTTCCTATCGCAGGGCGACCCGCTGCGCGATTCGGAAGGGCTGGCACCGATTTATCTGACGGCCGGCGTGCATACAATTACTTGCTTCAATTCGGGGCATGACGACAGCACACGGGAATATAGTTTCGGGCCTGATAACGTTACACTTCGACCGCTTTCTCCGAATTCGAGACCCGATGCAGTTCCCGTAGCTGCCCCGCAAGTCCCGATTTCCATTTTTCCGAATCCGCTCAACGAGTCGATGCTTTTTCTCCAGGGCTTGTCGGATTCGTTGCGCGAAGTCTCCGTCCGCATTTATAATGAGATGGGCGAAGAGGTTATCGGAACTGTTATTCCGATTTCGAGTGGCGGCGGATGGATCAATGCGTCCGATTTAGCGAACGGAAGTTATTGGGTCGTGCTGGAACTTCCCACTGGAACGAAAGCGATGCGCCTGAACGTCATTAAGTAACGTCGTAGACTTATCGGACTTCGAGGCCGCTCGGCGCATCGTTGGTGATGAGCGAAACGACGCCGTTCTCATCGTTGACGGCCAGGAGCATTCCGTTCGATTCGTTCCCCATCAGCTTCGCCGGCTGGAGATTTGCAACGAGGACGACTGTCTTTCCGAGCAAATCTTCCGGTGCATATTTTTCGCCGATGCCCGCAACAATTTGTCGTTTTTCGATCCCAACTTCGATCTGGAGCTTGATCAGCTTTTTCGATTTGGGAACGCGCTCGGCTTCGAGAATTTTCGCCGTTCGCAGTTTGATCTTCTTAAAATCGTCGATGGAAATTTGCCGATCGTAGCCGTCATCTTTAGGTGACGCGGTGCGATTATTTTTCGGGGTTTGCTCCGCAACCGTCATTTGAAGATTACGGCTACGCTCCGCCATCGCTTCCAGACGTTTTATTTCTTCCGCGACCGTTTCATCCTCGATTTTTGGGAACAGAATCTCGACCGAGCCGATCTCGGTCTGTCCATGCAGTTTCGGTTCGTGCGCATTCGTCCAGTTTTCTTCGGATGCGTTTATGCCCAATGTTTTCAAAAGGCTTTCGCTGGCTTTTGGGGTGATCGGTGCAAAATAGATTGCCAGTGCGCGCAACGCTTCGAGGCAGGAACGAATGACCTGGGCCGCTTTCGCTTTGTCTGCTTTGATTAAGAGCCATGGCGCGGCATCGTTAAAATATTTATTAGCCGAGCGCGCAAGATCCATTGTTGCGGCAGTCGCATCGCGGAGGCGGAAGCGATTGTAGAGCGCAGTAATTTCTTTCGCGCGAACGCCGAAGGAATCGAGCAGGGCCTGGCCTTCGGCATCGAGTTCCTTGCGATTGCCCATGATCTTATTCTCGAAATTCCGCTTGGCAAAAGTCAGGACACGATTGGCAAAATTCCCAAAAATATCGGCCAATTCGTTGTTGGCGCGCGCTTGAAATTCTTTCCATTGAAAGTCGGAATCTTTTTGCTCGGGGA
>DASYAJ010000478.1:0-3142 GCA_036501405.1 Kapaibacterium sp. (SeqCode) | reverse complement strand
CAGGAGGCGCGCAGAATGTCCTTCGCTTTGAATCGCTCGATCTCTTTTCGGTGCTTCGTCAGCTTTGCTATTGACGTGCGCACCTCATCCGGATTGAAGATAAGCGTTAAATACTTTTTTGCGGCATCGATGTCCTCTTTTTCCGCGGTCTTATTCCATTTTACAATGTGTTTCATGCTATTTTAAAGGCTTATGTATTATCGGGTTCCAATAAGGACCAGAAAGGAGGTAACTCCAACCGCTATCCACAATAAAATTCCTGCCAAAAGCGGACGAACGCCCACTTTTTTCAAGGCCGAGCGCGAAAGCCCAGCGCCGATGAGAAAAAGTGTTAAAGAAAGCAATGCTTTCGCGCATGTTCCAATGGCTGCGTAGAAATCTCCTCCAGAAGGAACGAGCGTTCGAACAATCGATGCAAGCACAAAAAACGCAATGAACCACGGAATCTGGACTTTCGGCCTCTCGGCGTCATCCGATTCGTGATTTCGGCGATCGTAGCGTGCTTCAAGATAAACAAATCCGAATGCAACCGGGATGATCCAAAGCGCGCGCGTGAGCTTGATCGTCGTCGCGATCGCCAGCGCCTCCTTGCCGTAGCTTGCCGCCGCTCCGACGACACTCGAGGTATCGTGAATGGCAAGCGCCGCCCAGATGCCGAACGTCGTTTGTCCCATCTTTGCCGCGTGGCCGATCATCGGGAAAATAAGGAGGGCAATTGCATTCAGAATGAAGACCGTGCCGAGCGAAACGGACATCTCTTCATCGTTGGCTTTAATCACCGGACCGACGGCCGCAATCGCGCTGCCGCCGCAGATCGCCGTTCCAGCAGCGATCAGCATAGCCGCTTTTCGTTCCACCTTCAATATGCGTCCTAAAAGCATTCCCAGCGCGAGTGTGGCGCTAATCGTGAAAAACGTCAGTAAAAATCCCTCGCCACCGACCCGAAGGACCGTCATCAAATCCAGCCCAAATCCCAAGCCAACGACCGCCGCTTGCAGCGCGTATTTCGATGCGGTCTTGGACTCTTTTACGAAAGGGTTCCCAATCGTGAGCGCGAGTGCAATGCCAAGAAGCAGCGAGAGCGCAGGGCTTGCCCATGGCGTCAATGCAAAAACCGCGAGGAGAACGAACAAAACTTTTTGAATGCGTGACATGCCTCGCCGTAAGGTTTTGAACGAAGAGGATAGTTCACCCGAAAAGAATTCAACGAAAAAAAATTCAACGGAAATGGATTCAATGGAAGCGGATTCAACGGAAACGGATTCACCGGAAACCGATTTGCGAACGTTGTGTTTTCACATCGTCGATTTTTTTCCATCTTTTTTTATTTCTATTTCCATGCAACATTTCTTCGACCGCCTCGACGCCGCTATTCAAGAATATTCGCTTTTGAAGCACCCGTTTTACCAAGCCTGGAGCGCGGGAACCTTAACGAACGATACGCTCCGCGTCTATGCCGGGCAGTATTACCAGTTCGAAAAACGGTTCCCGACTTTCCTCAGCGCCGTCCACGCCAATACCGAAAGCATTGCGCACCGCCAGCAGCTCCTCGAAAACCTGATGGAAGAGGAACGCGGCGAAGTGAATCATCCCGAACTCTGGCTCCGCTTTGCCGATGCCCTTGGCTCGGGACGCGAAGAAGCGCAACACGCGGAACTATTCACGGAGACACAAAACCTCATCGATACGCTCCGTACGATTACGCGCAATAGCGTTACGCTCGAAGGCGTCGCCGCGCTCTATGGATATGAATCGCAAATCCCCGAAATTTCTCGAACGAAAATCGAGGGACTCACCGCGCATTACAACGTAACAAGCGACGAAGGACTCTCCTTTTTCCGTGTTCACGAACAAGCCGATGAAGTCCACCGCCGCGCAGAACGCGACCTTATCGCCGAGCTGATTACTTCCCGCGAAGATGAAGACCGCGCGATCGCCGCAGCGCAGCGCGTCGCGATTGCATTCTACGGAATGCTCGATGGTATCGTCCGCGAGTGTAACATCGACTGAGATGTTCGGGATTTTTTGAGGAGGATGTTTGGGATGGAATACATCCCAAACATCCTCTTTCACATCCCAAAAATCTCAGTCGTTATTGCTCTGCTTTCACGTTCGCGAGTTCGATCGGGTTTCCCCAATGGTGTTCGCCGAGATGGCTCGTATCGAGCGCGCCAGAGAAAGTGATGTGCAGACCGTCCGATTGGTATTTCGGGTCGAGGTTCGACGGTTCGAACTGACCGCCCTTGTCGGTCAGAATACCGTAGAATCCTCCGCCCGTTTCCCGAAACACGACCGTACCGACTGTTTTCACCTTAGCGGCGGAAGCCAATGGCTGTCCCGTTTTGCCCGGCGATGTGCTGTCGCATCCCGCGGCCGCAAGCGTTCCCGCCAGAAGCCCCGCAAGGAGCACACCGCGAAGCGCCATGGTTATCACTGTGTTATGCGCTTTCATAGTTGTGAGTGAATAGTTGTTGAAACTGTTATTCATATTCCAGTTCCCTTCTATAGAAATAACACGCCAACCCCTCCAGAGTTACACGATGTGGATAACTTTTTCTACCTAATTTCTACTCAGACGCTGCATTCGGTGCTGCCTTAGGCCCTACCTAACGTCGTGCTTTATTTTGCCAGCGTAAAAAACTCGGTCTTTTCGAATGTATGGATGAGAACGGTTCCCGCACGGACGAGTCCAACCAAAATTTTCGATGCGCGGCGTTTGCCGATATTGACGAGATCGGCAAATTCCTCAACTGTTATGCGGTCGTGCTGTTCGAGATAATCGAATAATACTTTTTCGTTATAACCGATGGAAATCTTGAGCGGTCTGGCATCGATCGAGGCGCCGCGCATCACCTGCATCGTTTCGCGGCTGGCCTGCACCGATTTATCTTCATAGCGGACGAAGCCAATCTTCGGCTGCTCCTTCAACCGTTTTCCGGAACGATCGTATTCGACAAGGGTGTGCGGCTTCGTCGTGCTTTCCGGAACCCGAACGAGCACAATGTCCAACCCGCGACCGGCATGTACATTTTCGGTAACGATTTCGGCCGGCGGCTCGATCATCCATCGGGCGGTGTGCTCGATCTCTTCGAGTTCCGATTTTTCGCTCCGCACCCCCACGACCGTTCCATCGTCATCCACG
>DASYAJ010000477.1:0-1692 GCA_036501405.1 Kapaibacterium sp. (SeqCode) | reverse complement strand
CAGTTTTCCCTGGGAGATTTTTCTGGCTCTGAAAAAACAGCACGGGAACTCATCGAGCGATTTCCTTCCAGCTTCGAAGGATATTTCGCGCTTGGATATATGCTTGCAGAGACAGAGAGCGGCATAACCGATATTGAAGCAAGCATCGAGTACTATGAGCAAGCATTGGAACGAAAACCCGACCTATTGAATGGCCACTGGAATGTTTGCGAATCGCTCGACCGGCTCGGACAAACCGAGCGCCTTCGTGCCGCTGCGAAGAAAGCACTTCCATTGTTCGAAAAAGATGTGCGGATGCGGCCCACGAATAGTGATGCGCTTGTCGGTTTGGCCCATGTCTACATTTGGTCCGGCGATCTGGAAAAAGGCAAACCGATTGCCGAAAAACTCTTTAACGATCTGAAGACGGAAGGATTAGTGCTCTATTATCTGACGGGAATTTATCAGAATTTGAACGAGCCGGAACGAATCCTTGCCTGTTATCGGCGCGCGCTCGAAAGCGGCGTATCCATTCGCGATATTCGCGTCTGGATTACGTCGGAACCGATGGCAAAATACCGAGAACGGGAAGATTTCCAGGAACTCTTGAAGGAAATCGAACGGCGCGAGGGCGCTGCTGCATGAAACAGAGAATTAGCGCTCGCCGTGTCACAATTGTGCAATGCTATCGGCGCGATCGACGCTATCGAGCGTGAACTTCAGTTCCGGTGGCAGCGAATCGGGGTAAACCGCTCGTTCGCGAAGGAACGAATAATCGCTGTCGTCCGGGTGGGGAAATACGGTGTCGCTATCGCTGAATATGTCGCCCACCAAATACCCGACAGCCGCACCGGCGACAAGACCGGCACCCAGCCCAAGCAAGCTGCGCGTTCGTTCCGTTGCGAGGCGTGTGGAATCGAAGTCGCTGGCGAGCAGAATTCCTGTCACGGTTCCAGCAATACCGCCGAGGACGGCCCCGCCTTTTTCATAATGGTTGCCTACGATTGTGATGGTATCGATGAGGCCATAATCGAGCAATGTGAGCGGCGCATCTTCCGCACCATCAGAAGCGTCGAGCACCAGCCAATTATAATCGATCGCAAGGAGCACGCCGCCGGTGTGCGTGCCGTCGGTCAGCGCAACGTCGAGCGTTGTCGTTTTCGGCTGTTCGGCGCAGGAGCTGCAAAGGAACGCCAAAAGGGCCAGCGCGAAGAGCGCCGGAACAGAAATACGTAGAAAAATGATATTTTGGGTGAAGAATCGAACCATTGGTTATTCGAGAGCACCAATGAACATTCTCGTTGCGAAAATCAATCGCATGGGATTGCTAATCGCATTCGTTGGGAATCGCTTCGCGTTCGAATTGTTATATTCTCAGCCGTAAGTGCGTAGAAGCTTATGAGTCGTGCATTACCGGCACATTTTATGAATTGCGATGAGAACAGCATCGCACCTGGAAGAAGGATGAATGGAATTCTTCGCTTCCGAGTGGTATTGATAGCAACATGGACCGAGTACAAGTCGAAATTTTAGGCATCTCCGCCAACCCCTCCACGAGCGGGGCTTATGCGCTTATTCTTCGAGAAACGAGCGGCCTGCGCCGCATTCCGATCATCATCGGCGGCTTTGAAGCACAGGCGATTGCGCTCGAAATGGAAGGCATCAAACCGCCACGCCCGCTCACGCACGATCTCATCAAGACGCTCCTCGAAG
>DASYAJ010000476.1:0-2044 GCA_036501405.1 Kapaibacterium sp. (SeqCode) | reverse complement strand
CTGAGAAGGCAAAAGCTGCCGCAAATAAGCCGATAGCGGAGAACCGGCGCGCGCGGCACGAATACCTCATCCTCGATGAGCTGGAAGCGGGCATTGCGCTTGCGGGAACCGAAGTAAAATCGCTGCGGCTTGGTTCGGTGCAGCTTTCGGATGGCTACGCGAGAATCCAGAATGGGGAACTGTGGCTCGAGAATGTCCACATCGGTCCTTACAAGCAAGGGAACCGATTCAATATGGAAGAGAAGCGAAGAAGGAAACTGCTCGCACACCGGCGGGAGATCGATAAGCTGATTGTCAAGATGCGCGATGCGGGCATTACATTAGTTCCACTCAAAATGTATTTCAAAGGCGGCAAAGCAAAAGTGCTGATTGCGATGGTGAAAGGGAAGAAAGCTTATGATAAGCGTCAGGCCATTAAGGAACGCGATGCGAAACGGGATGTGCGAGAGGCAGAGTAAGGAATACTCATTCGCCTTCTCTCGTTACCATTTAAGCTTATGACTTTTCCACCACTGAACGAACAAATGGACTGGATCCGGCGCGGAACCGTCGATCTTGTCAGCGAAGAGGAGCTTGCAAAAAAGATCGAGCGATCGCGCCGCGATAAGAAGCCGCTCGTTGCGAAGTTAGGCGCCGATCCTTCAACGCCCGACTTGCATATCGGGCATGGTGTGGTGCTTCGAAAGTTGCGGGCGTTTCAGGACCTCGGTCATCAGGCGACGCTCATCATTGGCGATTTTACGGCGATGATTGGCGATCCATCCGGCCGGCAGAAAACTCGTCCTATGCTGACCGAGGAAGCTGCTTCCCAGAATGCGGATACCTACATCGAACAGGTCACGAAAATTCTGGATGGTTCGACCTTAAAAGTTCTCAAAAATTCTACCTGGCTTGCTCCGATGACTTTTACGGATGTCATCAAGCTTACGGCGAGCTACACCGTGAGCCAAATGCTCGAACGGAATGATTTTCACGAGCGATTCAATAACGAGCTTCCCATTTCGCTCCATGAATTTCTTTATCCCTTAGCGCAAGGGATGGATTCCGTCGCCATTAAATCGGATATTGAGCTCGGCGGAACGGACCAAAAATTCAATCTTCTTGTGGGCCGCGAACTCCAGCGGCATTTTGGCGGGGAACCGCAGTGTATTCTCACTATGCCGCTCCTCGAAGGCACCGATGGAGAGCGAAAGATGTCGAAGAGCTATGGGAACTCGATCAATTTCAGCGATTTGCCCGACGATATGTTTGGCAAAACAATGTCGATTCCCGATTCGATGATCTATCGCTACTTCGAGCTTGCAACAAGCGTGGCCGATCTTGCGGCGATCAAAGTGCAGTCGGAAGATAAATCGATGAATCCGCGCGACCTGAAAGTGCGGCTTGGGCAGGAGATCGTCCGCTCGTTTTATGGCGAGAAAGCGGCCGAATATGCCTACGAAAAATTCCGGACGCTGTTTGTAAAGAAGGAAGTTCCGGAAGATATTCAGGAGATTTCCGTTCCAAGCGCAATCGCTCTTTCTCTCGTCGATTTCATGTTAGAGTACAAGCTCGCACCGAGCAAGAGTGAAGCGCGCAGACTAATCGATGGAGGCGGGATAACGCTCGATGGCGAAAAAGTGGTCGATAACAAAAAGACTTTTGTCCCGACATCAAATGGAACGGTTCTCAAAATTGGGAAAAGGAAATTTGTCAAAGTAATCCAACGATGAGATAGGACAAATGTTAACTTTCTTCCCCCAGATCCGCTCGCTCTGGGAGATCGATAAAAAAGGTGGTGCCTTTGCCCGGAACGCTTTCGACGCGAATCGTTCCGGACATATCGGTGATTGTTTTTTTGACGATGGCAAGCCCGAGTCCCATGCCACTTGTCTTGGTGGAGAAGTTGGGATCGAAAACGCGCTTTAGCGTTTCGTCTGCCATTCCGAATCCGGTATCGCGGATGCTGATATTCACCATTCCCTGTGCCGCACGGGCACGAATAACAATGACACCCCACCCTTCGATGGCCTGGATCGAATTGCGGATAAGATTGACGAATGCG
>DASYAJ010000475.1:0-12471 GCA_036501405.1 Kapaibacterium sp. (SeqCode) | reverse complement strand
AACCCAATTATACCCTTGCGCTTCTTCCTGCGGCTACCTGTTATGCCGTTGTTCGATGGAAGACCGGAAAAATCATAACCTGGAAATATTTCATATGGTCGGTTTTCCTGCCTTCGCTTTTGATGCTTGGGTGGCAATATTACTTTACCTATACCACCCAATCGAGTTATCTTCAGGCAGGTGAATCATCGAGCATCCTCTTCGCTCCATTCGCCGCTGTAAGCTCCAATTCTAATTTTATCGGTGTGAAATTTTTGTGTTCCATTATTTTTCCGCTTTTCGTTACGATTACTTTTGGGAAGCGTCTGAAACGCTATCCCGAGTATTTTCTCGCACTGCTCATTTTTATCTGGGGCAGCTTATATTTCTATTTGCTTGCGGAACCCGGAGTATATCTGACACAGCAACGGTTCCTTTGGAGCGCTTCAATCGGGCTTTTTTTATGGTTCCTTACTTCGATGCGAGTTCTGATTTCCGAAGGTGGAATTCCTTTCATGGGCCGTCCGCTTAGTCGCTCCGTTCAGTTCTGCTATGCGATTTTTATTGTTTCGGTGGCGTGCGGAATTGTAAAGTATTGCGTGGATGCAGGCTGGCTATCGAGGTTAGGAGTTGGATTATAAATGCCCATCCTATTCCCATCGCAACGCAACCGCCGGATCGACCTCTGCCGCGCGGCGCGAAGGGAAAAGCGAGCAGAGCATGGTCAATGCAATGGAACCCAATCCGACCGATAGAAAGTCCTGCCATCGGAGTTCCACCGGAAGAGCAGAGATGATATACACGGTTGAATCGAGTGGAAAGAATCCAAACTTCTGCTGGGCAAAAACGACCAGAAGGCCGATGGAACAGCCGGCAATCGTACCGATTACCCCAATAAGCGTTCCCTGCAAAAAATAGATTTTTCGAACACCGCGTACCGGGCTTCCCAATGCTCGAAGCAGACCAATGTCTCGCTGTTTTTCGAAGACCGTCAGCGTGAGCGAACTGAAAATGCTGAAGGCTGCAACGCCGACAATTAAAAAAAGAATGATGTATGCGACCCATCGTTCGATCTGCATCACTGAATAGAGTTCCGTATGAAGATCGTACCAGGACTGGACTTCGTAGTTGGTTCCAAGTGATTTCGCGATCCGATCACGCACATCGTTTGCATCCCTCACGTCTTTGATTCGGATGTCAATTGCGGAAGCAGCATTCGCCGGGACATCGAAGAGATCGCGAGCGATTTCGGGAGAGACATACGCGTTCATCGCATCGTAATCACGATTGTTGGCCGCAAAAATTCCCTTTACATACAGCTTCTTCATTCGTGGAGTGACAGGCTCGGTCAGAATGCGTTCCAAGCCAGAAGGACTATAGACTTCGAGACTATCGCCAAGCTGAATCGCCAGTTCATCCGCCAAAAGCTGCCCGACGACAATAGAATTCGAATCGAGTTCCAGCTTGCCTGCGACGATACTGTGCCCGATGCCGGAAACCGCTCTGGCATCGCTGGCGGAAATGCCGGTCAAGTCCACCACTTTGGGCAGCGTGTAATGCACCAGCACCGCTTTGCCGAGAACCGCCGGGGCTGCGGAAACAACCTCGGAATTGTTCCGAACGACACGCAAAACGCTGTCGGAATTTGTGATATAAGTGGGACCAGCGGTGTTATTAGTCGTATCTGAAACGGCCGAAACGCGGACATGGGGATCGAAACTGACGTAAATGTTCGTCACAACGGACGAAAATCCGTTGAAAACAGAAAGGACGATGACGAGCGCCGCCGTTCCGACCGCCAGTCCGACGATCGAAAGAATGCTGATAATCGTAATAAAATTTTCGCGCCGTTTGGAGAACGCGTATCGCCGCGCAAGAAATAATTCGTATGGCATCGTTCCGTTACACTCATAACACCAAGCTTATGCGTTATCGTGTCATCGCCCTTGGAGTGCTTTTTTCTGCCTGCCTTGCAGGACGACTTCGGTCACAAAGCATGACCGTTTCGGAACTCATGCCGCTTGCTGTCGGGCAATATGTGGAATACAATGAGTACGATACGGCGGCTTCCAGCGATGCGCCGAGTAAAAGTTTTGCCTATTACGAAGGAATTCAATCAGGCTTCAGTTTCGAAGGAGAAACGGGCGTAGCACTCGTGCGCGATACGCTTGGCAATGGCGATCCCTTCGGAGCCCACAACATCCATTACTCTTTTACTTCCGCCGGTGATTTGCAAGCCTATGCCGACAGCGCTTTTGTTGCCGATTTAATTCCCAATGAAATCGTTGCAGGAATTACGAAAATGCCAAACGCATGGGAGGACTATTTCAAGCTCACGGTCGAAGAAAATTCGTATCCAATTATGACATTGAATTCTTCCGTTACAGTCGATGGCACAATGGCAAACGTAACGGTCACCGTTTCAGGAATGTATAAAGGGATCAAAACAGTTACGCTTTCCAAAGGAACTTATAACAATGCCTACCAATTCGATATTCAGGCCATCGTGAATATTAGCGCGTTAGGCGGTTTAATAAAAGGAAGTTTTACTTCGATTCAATCGAATTGGTTCGTTCCTGGCATTGGAATTATCAAGACGAATGCGCCAATCGCGGGAACAACGATTCAAGGAAACACCATTTCCACCGTTGGCAGAGAAAAAGAGATGGTGGCGGATGGCAATGCCTATGCTTCGGTTCCCTTCGTGCAACATCTGGTTCCCTACATTCACATCTACCCCAATCCGGCATCGAACGAAGCGACCTTCACCTTCGATCGCTCGGCAAGACAGATTTTTCTCTTCAATCCGCTCGGAGAATTAGTGCGGTCCTTCGACATTGCGACCGAAAGCGGAATTGCGTTGCTTGGGTTTGATGACCTGCCAAATGGAATGTATTTCGCACGAGTCTATTTTGTGGATGGCTCAACCGGCGCGACGGAATTGATTGTGCAACACTAAGCGGGACGAACCGCGCCCGAACGCTGTTTAGGCATCATGCCAGAAACTCCTCCCCCGTCCACGGTTCACGTGCTGTTCATTGGCGATGTCGTCGGAATAGGCGCCCTCGCAATGGTCACGAAAATGCTTCCCTCGCTCGCCGAGAAGTACAACTCCGATTTTATTATCGTCAATGGCGAAAACGTCGCTGAAGGTAAATCGCTCACAAAAAAGCAAGCTGCCGAGATTTTCAATGCCGGCGCGAAGATTATCACCACGGGCAACCATGTCTGGGACCGCTGGGATGCTCGCGGGCTTCTGGCCGAAGATCGCCGTGTGCTTCGCCCCGCGAATTATCCTCGTGAAAATGCGGGAACCGGATATGCCGTTGCAGAATCAAAGACCGGCATTCCGATTGGCGTACTAAACCTGCAAGGGCGTACCTATATGCAGACGATCGACTGCCCGTTCCGTGTTTCGGACTGGGCGCTCGATAAACTGAGCGAGAGGACGAATATCGTTATCGTCGATATGCACGCCGAAGCGACAGCGGAAAAGCAAACAATGGGACGCTACCTCGATGGAAAAGTCAGCGCCGTGCTTGGAACTCATACGCATGTACAAACGGCAGACGCGCAAATCCTTCCCGGCGGCACGGCCTATCTTACCGATGTTGGCATGAGCGGACCATACGAAAGCGTGATCGGGATGAGGATCGATATCGCAATCAAACGTTTCACACATCAGACGCCTTTTAAATACGAGATTGCAGTAGGAGGGATTCGCATTGCAGGCGTAAGCCTCGCGATCGATGTGGCCACAGGGGCCGCATTAGAAATCGAACCGTTTATGTTTCCGGAATTCGAACGGTCGCGTCCCGCTGAAATACAGCCGGAAATGGAGGATGGTGAGGAACTCATTGCCGCGAACGAAGGAGGCGCGCAAAATGGAAATGACTGAGGCGAAGATCATCGACGGGAAGAAGATCGCTCAGGACATTCGCGATGAGGTCCGTGTCGAAGCTGCCGCGTTTACGAAGCAACATGGGTTCCAGCCTCGGATCGTATTTATTCTTGTCGGTGAAAATCCAGCGAGTGAAGTTTACGTCCGCAATAAAGGGATTGCGTCCGAAGAAGCCGGGTTTTCGCATGAGACGATCAAGCTCCCCATTTCTGTCGAAGAATCGCAACTACTGGAATTTATTTCGAAGGTCAATGAAGATCGAAGGTCGCACGGGCTGCTCATTCAGTTCCCACTTCCGAAGCAGATCCGCGAAGAGCGCGTGATCGAACTTCTCGCACCGGAAAAAGATGTCGATGGGTTCCATCCATTAAACGCGGGAAGGCTTTCGATCGGCATGGGCGATTATTTCGCACCTTGCACGCCATCGGGGGTGATCGAAATGATGGCGCGTTCTGGAATCGAGGTATCGGGAAAACATGCCGTGGTCGTAGGCCGCTCGAATTTGGTTGGAAAACCGTTGGCTCTTTTGCTTGCACAAAAGAATCCCAAAGCGAACGCTGTCGCGACGATTGCGCATACGGGCGCCGGCACCCGACTCGGCGAAATCACGCGCGAAGCCGACATCCTCATTGCCGCAATGGGTGTTCCCATGGCGATTACAGCGGATATGGTTCGCGAAGGTGTTGTCGTGATCGACGTGGGAATCAATCGCATTATCGACAACACCCGAAAATCCGGTTTCCGCCTTGTGGGCGATGTCGATTTCGACCGCATAAAATTGAAAGCCAGCGCGATCACGCCGGTTCCCGGCGGCGTGGGACCGATGACGATCGCGATGCTCCTAAAAAACACCTTGACCGCTGCAAAAAGGCAGCAGGACCAGCAAACTTCGTGAGAAACATCGGCATTATTGTTCACGATAATCCCGCGTTAGTGCGGGAGCCGCTGCGTCGCGTCATCGCAAAGCTCGGCGAAATATTTCCAACCGCTAAACTTCATCTTACGGCCAAAGCTGCGTCGTTTGAACAGCCGGAGGGATGTCATGTTACGCCTTTGCTTATGGAACTTGCCCGTTCAAGTGAGATTATTATTTCCATTGGCGGCGATGGAACGATGCTGCTGGCCGCGAGCGCCATCGCGCGGGCAAATCCGAGCGCGCGGCTGATCGGCGTCAATGCTGGCAAACTTGGATTTTTATCGGAGCATCCCCCCGAAGAAATCGATGCGCTTTTTCAGGAGCTCGCAAATCACACGTTGGTCCGCGAAGAACGGTTGATGCTGAAATCGATTGTTCGCAGCGAATCTGGCGAGGCGGTTCACATCAAACACGATAATCTCGATGTCTCTCGCAACGATTCTCGTGTTGCCGAAGCGACGTTCGATGTATTGAACGAAGTGGTGATCGATAATTTCGGTTCCACTCGAATGCTGACGTTCGAAGTTTATGTTGGAAATTCTCTGATGGGTGTTATCCGCGCCGATGGCATCATGATTTCGACTCCAACGGGTTCCACCGGCTATTCTGTCAGTGCGGGCGGTCCGATCATCGAGCCATCCAGCCGCGTGATGCTCATCACGGCCATCGCGCCGCATTCGCTGAATGTGCGTCCTATTATCGTTCCAGAAGATGCGGTCGTTCGGATTCGGACCGTAAAAGAAGATCATCACGAAACATTGATTGTGGCGGACGGTCAGGAACAATTTGTCGTCGCTGCCCCGGCGGAAGTAACGGTTCGCGCGGCGGAAAACCGGCTGCATTTATTGCGCAGAAATGAACGGTCCTATTTCGATCTGCTGCGCACCAAGCTCTTTTGGAGCGCCGATAGAAGAGACTTTGGCAAACGCTAAAATAATTCCACGATCAATACTCCCGCCAGCGCGAGCACGCCACCGCCAACGAACTGCCCCGTCAATATCGTGCGTCCAAGATAGAGTGCTAGCACCGTCGTGATGAGCGGCTGCAAGTTTTGAAAAATGGCCACGCGCGTGGCTTCGAGCTTCGCTAATGCCAAATACCAAAGCACATAATTTGCAACCGAAGCAATCAATGCAAGATAGGCTACTTCGGTCCACGAAACGGAAGAAATTGCCGCGATGCTTGACACACTCGAAGAAAGCAATCCGAACGGCAAATAAATAATCGTTCCGAGAATCATGTTCGTTGCGGTGACATAGACCGCGCCATATTTCAGCACGACCGGACGCCCGAGCATCGTAAAGAGCGACCAGGCAATGACGGCAATGAAGATCAGAATATTTCCCAACGTATGCTCGGCACGAAGCTCTACTCCCTCTTCAAACATCACGAGGGCGGCACCGCAAAAGGCAACAGCAATGCCTGCCGCCTTTTTCCAGGAAGGCCGCTCGCTGTGAATAATGGATGTAAGAATAAAAACGATCGCAGGAGTCATCGCATAGAGGAGCGCGCTGTTGGCAGGCGAAGTATATTTGATGCCATTGAGATACAGCAATTGATTGAGCGGGACATTGAGCATTCCCAAAAGGAAAAAACGGCCCAAATCGCCTCGTGCAATTCTATGAAAAATGTTCCATCGTTTTTGGGTGATGAAGAGAAAGATCGCAAACACCACCGAAGCGCCGACCGAACGAAGCAACAGCAATTCCAGGGGAGGAACATGCTGGGAGGCATCCTGCGCGACGATGTGCGTCATGCTACCAATTGTCTGCTGGAGCACGAGATAAAGATAGACCATCCTACTTCTCAAAGGTTTCAAGTACTCGTGCGAGGTCTTTTGCATCGCACTCGAAATGATATTTTTCGAGCGCAGTGTTCCGTTCTTGTTCTCGAATCTTGCTGTTATCGAAATTTACCAGAGTGTCGAGTATCCCTTTTTCGATCGATTGAATATTCTTTTCATCCACATATTTCAGCCAATCCGGATTTGGAAAAAGCTCCTTCACCTGCGCGAGTGGATTCGCCACAATGGGAATTCCGCACATCATGTATTCGAATATTTTGCTGGGAAGGCCGAGTTCGTAACTTTTCGAAATAGATTCGACAAGACAGATTCCCGCATCGCACGAAGCGACAATCTCGATCGCCCTATTCGATTCGATTGCGCCAGCAAAATGAATTTTCTCAGCGAGTCCATTATTTCTTGTAAGTGTTTCCAGCTCTTGCCGCAAAATGCCATCGCCAATAATAAGCAGATGAACTGGAATGTTTTTCAATGCTTCGAAGAGCTTGGGTAATCCCCTTCCATGCGTGAGACCACCGAGATACACAATTGTTTTTGCATCGGATGAAATATCGAATTGCGCGAGCAAGGTTCGGTCTCGACTGATTTCCGGCTCCCACCATGGAAGATTCCTTACCAGGACGGGCCGAGGCAAAAAACCATGCACATCACAGATCGCTTGCGCATCGTTCGGAGCATTCACAATGACGATATTCGTTCTCATCATGCCCCGCTGTTCCAAACGCTTCCAAATCCATTTCTTAATTGGACTCTTAGCAACGGAAGGAAGCTCGGTGTATACTTCCCGGGCATCGTAAATCAAAACATTTGCGCGTCGATCTTTTTTCAACCATCGGGCGGCCGAAAGCGAATAAAGATCGCAGGCCATCACTACATCGGCTTGTTTTTT
The DNA here is from genome assembly GCA_036501405.1 of Kapaibacterium sp. (SeqCode). Classification (GTDB taxonomy): domain Bacteria; phylum Bacteroidota; class Ignavibacteria; order Palsa-1295; family Palsa-1295; genus PALSA-1295. The sequence goes on along the minus strand of DASYAJ010000475.1, from coordinate 4,982 downwards.
CCGTACCGCCTTTTGGATATGTCGATGATAATGAAAAAATTTTTTTGGCCCGGAAGTATTTTCAGCAGTGAGAGCGAGGAGTTCCACTTTCCATCCCAACTCGGAGAAATAGCGAGAGAAATTTTGCACGCGACGGTCACGCGTGGCGTCGCCGAAAAAGAGAAGAAGGAGGGTTTTCGCCGTCACGGGCGATACGATTTATGGAGGGTGGAACGAAGCAGGCCGCGAGAATCGAACTTCTCTTTGAAGTTGATGAGGCTAAGCGCTGGCGTCATCGGATTTTCATCCTGCGTATCTTGCGAGACACCAATATCGACAAAATGATACCCCGCTTCTTTGGACCATCGCGTCACTTTGTCCATCAAAAGATAAATCGGTTTGTACTCATCGAAAGCGTAGCGAAGCATGTGGTAGAAAATAAGCGCCACGCGATCATTTGCAAGAAAAAGCAGCGAACCTGCGATTGGCTCTTCGCCAATTCGGACGAGAAAGAGCTTCATAAAATCGGGAAGCAATTCGTGGATGCGAAGCAATTCTTCGAGCGTGTGCGTCGGCGTTGCGGAATATTTCGCCTTATTTTCGAGCAGGATCGGATAAAATTCCTTCAGCATTTCTCGGATCGATTCCGTATGCGATTCTTCGATCCAGAGTGATGGGTTCTCTCGCGTTACTCGCCGAATATGTTTACGCGCAACGGATTGAAAGCGATCGAACGGAACGCCAGCATGACGCAAGTCGATCGCGTGGGAAATGTAATGACGTTGGTAACTATAGCCACGATAGAGCAGGGCAAAATCGAGATTCTGCGTCAGCACCGGAGAATAAATGACCGGCGCAGATGTGAGATAAACCTCCTCGATTCCCTGCTTTCGAACATAGCCTTCAAAGGCGGCAACAATATCGAGCGCTGTTTCCGTACTGATGTCCTCGGTCACGAACGATCCGTAGCTCGCGCCGAGCGGCGATTCGAAGACGCGGCCCTGCTCGCGTAACCCACCGGGAAGAATAGCGACTAATCGCTCGCCCTCGAAAAAAAGAAGATGATGCAGATAGAAACGGCCTTCGGGATGATACGCGAGAAATTGCTGCTTGTGAAAAACGGTCCCATTCATCGAGCGTTCGATGAAGCGGTCCCATAGATCGCGATGCTCTTCCGCGCGATACGGAACGACGCGGACTGCATCGAAAACCGCCTCGGAAACCGTAGCGATCCTTTTTTCTCGCGAAACCACTTCTGGGAGAGAACTTGTCATGTCAAAGCTTTAACAAGTAAAGGGCACGAAAATTTCTCAGAAATGGGTTTTACCCGTTCCTAATTACAATTGACCTCCATTTCACTTACCAGATCTTGCTTAAAGTTACGCTCATTTTACTTTTTTTCGCAGCCATCATGAGCGGCTGCCTCACGTCCGATACCAAGGAAGTCCATATCACGCTCAATGATGATGGCGTCAGTGGTACGGGTAAAATAATCTTCAGCGGTATTGCCAGCACGCCTGGAGATTCCGAAAAGCTCGTCAGTGATGATTTCAATTCGCTCATCGCCGATTATTACCAAGGCAAAAAAATCGAACTTCAAAATCGCGGGATGAAGAATGTTCGGAAAAAGCTCTATGTCGAAGATGGAAATCTAATGGCGGAGATTGACTTCGATTTCGACGATCTTTCCGCTGTGGGTCTCTACCGCTATCGAAACTCCGGACCCTATATGTACTATACCATCTCGGATGGATTTCTCACCAGCGGCGACTACGCTTCGAGCAACGGTACCTATTTAGGGGATCGATTTCCTGTCATCTTTTGGGATTCGTCACAGCACGATATTTATTATAAGATGCAAATGACGACCTCGCAGGAACCAAAGCGATCGCTTACGCCGAATTTTGCCGCCTGGCAAGCGAGGCAGCACTAACGAAGAATATCTATGACTCGCCATTTTCTCGCCTTTGTTTTTCTCATCCTTGCCTCAGGCGCCGTTGCCCAAAGTGTTCAGCTTTCTGGAACGATCCGTGAGCGTGGAACGGGGGAATCCATTCCCGGTGCGACCCTGCACATTCTTGGAACTTCCAACGGAGCGCGATCGAATGCCGATGGACGTTACCGCGTTGCGATCGATCGAGGCTTTTCATCGAAGATTCGAATTACGGCAATCGGCTATAAGCCGGATACGCTCTCCATCAGACTTTCGAGCGACAGCTCGCTCGATATTTCGCTACAAATCGCACCGATTCTGGGCAAGACAATCACCGTGTCCGCAGACGCAAGCCGAAAAGAAGCAGAACGGATCATGCACAAGGTGATCGATTCGAAAGATGCGTGGCAGTCGCAAATTTCGAATTATGCATTTCAGGTCTATTCGAGAGGAACGCTTCGAATACAAAAAGATACCAATGCGAAAGTTGCTGCCGTGATTGAATCGATTGCCAATGGCTATTGGCGGCAAGATAAAGGATATGCGGAACGAATTATTGCGCGCAAACAAACAGCAGACGTTCCGGCCGACGTCAATCGCTTCGCTTTGCTTGGTGTGCAAAATTTCTATAATGAGCGGATGGACGTTTTCGATTATACGGTCGTCAGTCCCGTTGCACACGATGCTTTCGACCGGTACGATTACGATTTGCTTGGCGAAGGCGAGATCAATGGGAACCCCGTTTGGAAGATTTCCGTCGAGCCGCGCGGAGCAGTTTTTCCTGCATTTCAGGGTGCGCTTTGGATCGATCAGACAGATTACACCATTGCCTATCTGGATCTCCAACCGAACGGTGCGATTAAATTAGGTCCGGTAAAAAATCTCGATATTCAACAGACGTTTTCGTTCGTCGATAATAAATTTTGGCTTCCTTCGGCATTGACATTCGATTGCCAGATTAAGCTTGGGCTTCCCATCGTACCGGATTTTCGCATCAGCCAAACGGCGACGCTGGATGATTACGTCGTGAACGGCACGATTCCCGATTCGATTTTTGCCGGGCCGAAGCATAGCGTCGCTTCACGCGCCGATAGCGTCGATTCGCTGCACTGGATTTCGATGCGGACCATTCCCCTTTCTCGCGATGAAGACACCGCATACCATAAATTCGATAGTCTGGCAAAAATTTCACATAAAGAAAATGAAACAGAGTTTTCTCCGCTCGGCCTCCTCCTTGAACTGATTCCGGGAACCGATTTTTTTCAATACAATCGTGTCGATGGACCGAAGTTCGAGCTTGGACATTTTTGGACTGTTATTCCTTCCCGTCCGCTGACGTTTGGCGGCGATGCGGTGTATGATATCGGCAGTAAGAATTTTGAATACTCCGTTGATATTCATCAGGCGCTTACCACCCGAAAAAAACCGTCGCAGGTGACAGCAAGCTTATCGCTCAACGGAGATTTTTCGATGCAAAATCAATCCGACGCAGTAGATGTCACCTCGTCGCTTAGTGCGCAAGCTTATCATGAGCACGTTTCTTTAGGTTCTGCTTACGATCCCTTGGTGAATACACTTACGTCGCTTTTTCTTCACGAGGATTATTTTAACTATTATGAAGCCCGAGGCTTCGATATTCAATATTCTTTCACACCCAATCGTAGCTTTTCGGCGACGCTCGATTTCAAAAATGAGATTGATAACAGCATTTCGAACGTCACGAATTATAGTTTGTTATTCCAGAACGATACCTTTCGTTCCAACCCTCCGATCAACGATGGCATGGTGCATGAGATCGCGCTCAACCTGAGTGAGGATGTTCCGCTTGGATATTGGGCTGCTTCCTTTTCGGCGCAAGGACTCTATTCCGCTCCGTCGATCGGGAGTGATTTCAATTATACGACTGCCCAGTTGCATTTTTCGCTGGAAGGGCGAACGGGCGGCTGGGGAAACACATGGCTGGCTGGAACCTATTCTGCACTCGTGAACGGCGCGCTTCCGGCGCAGGACCTATTCTTCTTCGAAGCGCGAGATGCGGTGATTGCGCCACGGGATGTTTTTCATACGATGTATCCCTTCGAATTTCAGGGCGATCGTACCTGGCAAATCATGTTCGAACAGAACTTTTACGATCTGCCCACCCGGGCGTTGGGCATCACCATGCCGATTGACGTGCAGTGGTTCGGATTCGCGCATGTTGCGGGTGCAACATCGAGTTCAGCGACGAACGCAATTCAGCCGATTCCTATCGAAACGATCGGTTCCACGCCCTTTGTAGAAGCGGGCTTTGGGATTGGAAATATTTTTCACCTTCTGCGCCTCGATGCTTCTTGGCGGCTCACCCATCAAGTGGAACACAATTTCTTTGTGACGGGAACACTTGCGATCAGCTTCTAAGCTGAAGTTTTCACTATTCCTGCATCATCTCTTCTACAATCTTAATCGGTGGCGAACCGAAAGAGAGCAGCTTATTATGAAATTCGAATAGCGAGAAGATCCCTTCGGACTCGCGTTCCATCCGGGCGCGAAGTTCCTTGATTTTCATTTTGCCGAGCGTATAAAATAAATATCCCGGATCGAATACTCCGCGTTCGGCCTCGCGCCGGGCTGCGTGTGGACGTAGCAACGCTTTTTCTTCGAAGAGTTGCTGCGCTTCCGAAAGGGTCATCGTGCCTGAATGAAGTTCGAGGGAGCTTAAATATCGGACGACGCGAACGAGGGCTTCCTGCAGGTAGGCAAGCCGAATTCGCGCATCGCCGGCGCCCCATCCGGCTTCGAGCATCATCTCCTCGGTGTAATGCGCCCAACCTTCGATGAAGGCGTAGGACCAAAAACACTTCCCTACTTTGCTCTTCACATTTTGGATATGAAGAAAATGAACATAGTGTCCTGGATAGGCTTCGTGAATCGAAATCACCTCGACGACGGAACGATTGAGACCATGAAGGAACTCATTTCGTTTCGCTTCGTCCCAATCGGGTTCCGGCAATGTGATATAATAGAATGCTTCGGTCGCGACCTTTTCAAATGCACCGGGACTATTCATCGCGGCAAATGCCCAGCGCATGTG
>DASYAJ010000474.1:0-4402 GCA_036501405.1 Kapaibacterium sp. (SeqCode) | reverse complement strand
TGTTCGATATTTTTACCCTCGAGCCGCGCAGCCAGGTGTGGAGAAAGCGGCCGAGAAAAAACATAGGCTTCGGGAAGCATTCGTTCCGTGCTGCATTCGGAAAGCTCAAGAACGGTTTGGCTATCGGTTCCCTCTTCCGTTCCCGATTGCACGGGCTTCCAATATGAATATTCCGGAAGCGCTGCCATCAAAAGCGAGGAGAGTACCGTTTTGCCAATGTTCGTGTCGGTGCCGGTCACGATAAAGCTAGTCATTATGTCGCCTCCCGTTCTGCTTGTACAATAGCCGCAACAACAGTTCGCAATTGTTCTTCCGAATGCCGCAAGCTAATGTTCATGCGCAGACGCGAAGATCCTTCGGGAACGGAAGGCGGACGAATGGCGGGAATTTCAAATCCTATCTCTCGTAATTGTTGCGATACGGTGAGTGCGTTCGCATCACTGCCAATAATAATCGAAACAATCGGCGTTTCACCCTCCAATATGTTCCATGTGCAAAGCGAGCGATGTAATTCGTGGCGGACTTTTGACGAACGCTCGCGTAATTGCGTCACCAATTGAGCGCCATTTCGTTCCAGCTTCTCGATGGCGGCAATGATTTGGAGAGGAACGATAGGCGGCAGTGCGGTCGTGAAAATAAAGGGACGCGCTTTATTCACCAGATAGTCAATAACGGTTTTGGTTCCGCAGACAAACGCACCAGCCGCACCGAGTGCCTTACCACATGTATGGACGGAAATAATGCGCTCATTCCTTTCCATGGCATTTTTTACTAATCCTTCCCCTTTCGTTCCGAGCACACCCGTTCCATGTGCTTCATCGACCATAAGCACTGCGTTGGCTTTTTCTGCAACATTTCCAATTTCTTTCAGGGCTGCAACATCGCCATCCATCGAATAAAGGCTTTCAAGTACGACAAAAATCTGTTCGGAATCGTCTTTTGCAGCAAGCAATCGAGCAAGATCCTCTGCGGAATTATGTTGGAACCGTTTCGATTTCGCCAACGACGAACGAACACCATCGTAAATACTGGCGTGGGAACGTTCGTCGAAGAGAATAAGATCGTGCCGCGTCGGGAGCGTTGTGAGGAGCGCGGTGTTGGCATCGAAACCGGAATTGAAGAGAAGCGCGGATTCCGTTCCCACAAACCGAGCGAATACTTTTTCGGCTTCGAGATGCTCGGTGTGGTGTCCTGGCAACAGGCGCGAGGCGGAAGCGGAAGCGGAGAGATGGATTTGCTTGAAATTGCGCAACGCCGCTTCTTTTAGTTCCCCGTCGATAGCAAAGCCAAGGTAATCGTTCGAACCGAAATCGATGCCGGAATAGGTCTTGAGACTTCGGTATCGGTCCTTCGCGCGGAGTTCATCCAGTTCCCGCGTCAGGCGATAAGGCCACAGTTCAGACACGGGCTTCGACAACCGAACTTGGTTCCAATCCTAATTTTTCGAAGAGGCGATAATCAGCATCCGGTTCGGGGTTCGGAGTCGTCAGCAATTTATCGCCGAGAAAAATGGAATTCGCTCCGGCAAGGAAGGCGAGGGTCTGCGCTTCTTCGGAAAGGCTCATGCGTCCGGCGCTGAGACGCACTTTTGCTTTGGGAATCAAAATGCGCGCGCAGGCAATGGTTCTCACAAATTCGAACGTATCGATTTTCTCCCGCTCACCCAATGGAGTTCCCTCGATCGGCACCAGCGCATTGATGGGAACGCTTTCCGGCTGTGGATCGAGTGAAGCAAGCGTGAAGAGCAGGCCAATTCTATCTTCGTCCGATTCCCCCATTCCAATAATGCCGCCACAGCAGACGGTAATTCCTGCTTTGCGGACATTCTGGATCGTATTTAAGCGGTCATCATACTCACGCGTGTGAATAATCTCCGAATAAAAACTGCGCGAAGTATCGAGGTTGTGATTGTAGGCCTGAAGTCCGGCTTCTTTCAATCGATGCGCCTGCGTTTCGGTAATCATTCCCAGCGTGGCGCAGGCTTCGAGACCAAGATCGTTCACGCCGCGGACCATTTCGAGCACTTCTTCGAAATCGCTGTTGTCGCGGACTTCGCGCCAGGCCGCGCCCATACAAAAGCGTGTCGCGCCATTCGATTTTGCAATCCGCGCCGCTTCGATCACTTCCGGCGCCTTCATCAATTTCTGCACTTCGATCTCGGTATGATAGCGTGCGGCCTGTGGGCAATAGGCACAGTCCTCCGGGCAGCCGCCCGTCTTGACCGACAGCAGCGTACACCGCTGAATGTCCTCGTAGGTATGGTTTGCCTCATGCACGCGGGAGGCCTGCGCGACGAGTTTCAAAAACGGCGTATGGTAAAGTTCTCGAACGTATTCTAAAGTCACGTCCTGTAAACGAGAGGAGAAGCCGTTAAATTTCCGGCATTTCCGTTCCCAGCCCCCTGGCGCGTCCGCCGGCGCGCGCGCCAAGAAGGCTGCAACATGTGCAATCTTGACTCGGTCGCCAATAAACAATCGTATTTTTGCCACACAATGTTTCGTTTCTTCCTGATTTTATCTCTCCTTGCTCTGGCCGATGCGGCATCCGCGCAGGAGGGACAGACGTGGATTGCAGGGTATGGCATGGGTGCGGCCTTCGGCGTGAACGAGGCGGTGACGAAACCGCTCGTGCTGTCGGGACGCGCGGAGGCGGTCGCGTTCAACAGTATCGTTCCCGGCGTCAGTCCGGAATTCGGAATCAGTATCTTTACGATCGAGGGCGATCCGATGGGAACTCCGACGCATTATCGGACGCAGATTATCGCTCCCGATTTGCGCTTCCGGTTTAGTCCGTTGACGACGATTACCTGGTTCCCATACGTCTATGCCGGCGCGGGCATGGCAATCTATAAAGTTCTCGAAGTTCCCAGCGCGGCGAATCCCCTTGCCGATCTCTCGGACGGCGCGCCCTTTTTCACGCTCGGCATTGGTGTGTCGCATCAGATTATCGAACAGATTGGACTCGATCTCAATATCGGCGCAGCCGAAGCGCTTTCGGACGACATCAATCCCGTCCACGATAGCAAAAACGACGGCTGGTGGAACAGTGTGCTGAGTGTGTATTGGATTTTTTAATTATTTTCTTTGTGGCGAAAAGCGGTGGAAGCCTATTTTTATGTTGTAATTTTGCAGTGTGAATTTGATCGACCGACGCCAATTCTTGATGAACCTTACCGCAGTTATGGCTCTTCCTGCATTTGGCAGGTCGAAAAAAGCCGTTCCATCGGTTGCATTCACTTTCGACGATCCCAAAGTAAGCGAGCAACCTCTTTATTCGCAGTTCGAGATTGCCGACCGGATGCTCTCAACGTTAGACAAAGCAAAAGTCAAAGCGGCGCTCTGCGTTTGCGGGGAAGCGGGTGGATTCACCGGAGGGAAAATCACTTATTCAAAAATGGGACGATGCAGGCCACTTGATCGCAAATCACACCTATTCTCATCTCAATTACAATCTCGATACAACGACATTAGAAATTTTTTCGAGTGACGTGCTGAAATGTGAAGCAATCATTAACAGCTATAAAAATTTTGCAAAACTTATTCGATTCCCGTATCTGAAGGAAGGCGATACGGTAGAAAAAAGAGATGGATTGCGGAAGTGGATGCATGAACAGAATTACCGCGCAGCTTACGTCACAATCGATGCATCCGATTGGTACATTGACGATCGATTGAAAAAGAGATTGTCTTCGGATATCCATTCCGACCTCAAACCGTATCGGAATTTCTATCTTGATCATCTATGGAGCCGAAGCACATTCTACGACGGGCTTGCGCGGAAATTAACAGGTCGATCTGTTCATCATACAATTCTCCTGCACCACGCATTAGTAAACGGTCTTTTCCTCAGTGATCTCATCTCGCTCTACCGGTCGAAAGGCTGGCATGTGGTCGACGCCTCGGAAGCATTTCGCGATCCAATTTTTTCCTTGGAACCTAAAACACTGCCTGCGGGTGAAAGTCTGATATGGGCCATGGCAAAAGAGACGGGTAACTATGAATCGATTCTCCGTTATCCTGGAGAAGATTCGAAATACGAGGAACCCGAAATGGATAAGAGAGGACTATGAATGTGTAGAATATTTTTTCTATTTGTTTTTTCGGCCTATTCATGCGTAAGTATTGCTCAAACCCATATTTCCGAGTATGACCTTACGATTCAACTTCATTTTTCAGACTCGTCCTTTTCGGCGGTAGAGAAAATAAAAGTTTCATCCGATGGCGATATCGCGCTCGATGCAACGAATCTTCAAATCGACAGCATTCGTGAGAATACCGATCGAATGGACTTCAGTTATTTACCCGGAAAATTGAAGATACATCTACCGGCAGAATTACTACATCTCTCCGTTGAACTCTCGGTATTTTACCACGCAAAACCGACAACGGGACTTGTGATTCAT
>DASYAJ010000473.1:0-2166 GCA_036501405.1 Kapaibacterium sp. (SeqCode) | reverse complement strand
GCATCCGCCGCTCCCACGGAAAGATTCGATGCAAAGCGATTTTTCAGTAATGTTGCAATCATTCCAGCAGTTGCGAATGGCTGGCTACCTAAGAACGAAAATGTCGGATAGGTACTGTGCTGCTCCCCAGCCAATGCTTCGCCGAAGGCGGCCATTCGAAAATGATATTTGAAGCCGTCGTCGGTATAGATGCGATATTTCGCATACACACCATACGTTTCGGCGCTGAAACCATTCAACTGATTCGATCCGAATATCAGCGGATGCACCATCAGCAATCTATTCACGCCATACATTCCCTCGATTCCTATTCGGGAAATGGTGTGATCGTCCTGCCATGCTTCGGAAGAAATACGAACGCCCCAGATACCGGCGGGCATATTGCTCGCCGGTTCTGTTTGAATAAAGAGTTCCTGCGCACGAGCGGTGGAAATGGAAAGAAGTCCGAGAAAAATTATGACGATGTACTTCATAACGTGACATGATATAATGTTCCCGTTGCGCTATGCTCTCCAAAATTAACGGTCTTGGAAAGCACGGCATACTCCTGTTTCGAAACGTATGCCTTATCGACGAATTGAAGTTCCACCGGCCCGGATATCGTTTTGTCCTGCACGCCGACGAACACATAAGTATCGCCACCATAGCTGAAATGATAGTCCTTATCGATTTTCTGATCATCGAATTGGAACGTGGCATGAACGAACCGTACCGAAAATCCGGCGTCTTCGACCATCTTGCGAAGGTCATCGATGGATACTTTCGACCCCTTCTTGAATGTAACATGCGTAACGAGAGCATTGAGATCGGTCGAAACCGAATCGATAAACGGCAGCGATTGGAGCGTCGCGGCGACTCCGCGCGAGCACATCGAGCAGGTCAGCCCGTTGACCCCAATATCGGCGTTCACGAATTGCGCGCGAGCCGTGAAGGAAGTTCCGAATACGAGGAGAAGAAAAATGAGTGTTGTTTTCATGTTTGAAAATTGGTTTGAAAATTTTGATAAAATCTTTGCCGGAATATCTTCGTGATATTCCGGCAAAGTTCGATTGGTTATTTGCAGCATGGCATCGCGCACGCCGAGGCGTTGCAGACCTTGCCGCAGCATGCAGTGCAACTATCGGAAACGTTGCCTTTGGATGCAAGGCTGTCGCACGTACAGTTTGCAACCATCGATTTGGGTGCTTTATGTTGATGGGAACCGCCTTCAGTCGCCGCATTCAGCGTTGAGCCGATAGCGAGCATTCCCAAAACTATCGTTACCGAAAAAATGAGATTTTTCATCCTTATTGTTCTTAAAAAATGTGAACGCAACAGGAACGATACGGGAATAGCGTAGCGAAAAAGATACGCGCACTTCCCGGGAACTCGGATATTGCAAAAGCCCGAGAATGCTAAGGAGGAAGGATGAATTAAATGCGGAACACGCAGTTCAAAGCGAACGGCGGGGGGCTGCTATCGAAATAGCAATGGGAGACATTCGAATAACTGGCCGGCAGCGATAAATTCGATGCTGGGATTGCCGATAAAAATAAAACGTGCTGGAAAATCGGAGCCGCATCCGTTTTAGTGATTGGCGTCCGATCATAATTACTGTACGAGCAAATCGGGCAGGAAGCTTTTTTCTGATCGCAAGGATGAGCGGAACTTTTACGGCAGCAACTCGGCATATCCGTTTTCATCGCGCAGAACGCCATCGGCGCAACGGCGAAGATGCTGGAAAAAAATACCAGCACCGCAAGCATACTATGTGTGAATTTCACTTTCACAGCACTAGGAACGTGAATTCGCAAAAATAGTTTCTGCCTCGCTAAAACCAAAAGCGTCCTAATCCCTTCGGATGAGAACGCTGGAAAACTGGATTCCCGGATTCGCGGGGGCGGCCCGGTTTCTTGCGCATGTCACACAGAGTGCGTCGAGCTTTGGGAACTCGAAATTCTTCGTCGATTGCTCGGAATCGACTTGGTCTTTCTTTTAGAAGGTTTATGCGTGCGTTCGCTTTGCTGTGGCCTAGTATATTCGATCTTACCTTGATAGAGTTCGATGATCGGAAAAATCAAGTCGAAATCACCCCACATAAGATCGCCATACTCAATGTGGTATGCCTTAAAATTCCTTACATCGAGATATTTCTTCACATCGGGGTGGGTCGAATCGCGCAAAAAA
>DASYAJ010000472.1:0-1945 GCA_036501405.1 Kapaibacterium sp. (SeqCode) | reverse complement strand
AGGGCGCATTATTCTCGATAACAATACTTCCAAGGTTTCCGGCAGCAATCCGGGACGCGAGACGCTCATGCTTTGCTTGCATGGCAGCGGAACGGTGAACGTCGGTTCGGAATCATTCCCGATGAGCAAGTTCGATGGATTGTATATTGCTCGCGGAGCTGCCTTCGATGTTTCTACCGAATCGGAGTTCGATCTGCTCGAAACGTCCGCCGAGACCGATAAATCATGGCCTACGAAGCTTGTAAGCTTTGCGCGCGATGTCCAGACAAACGAGTCACTCGCACTGAAAGTCGGAAAGGAACCGTATTACCGCGATCTGAATAAAGTGCTGTGCGAGAATATCGAGGGTTCCCGCATCCTGCTCGGATTTACGATGTCGAAACCAGGGAACTGGACTTCCTGGCCGCCGCACGAACATGCCGCAACGCGCGAGGAACTCTATCTCTTCTTCGATATGCCTTCGCCGGCATTTGCGACGCAATATATTTACACGAATCTCGACAATCCCGAATTCGTGCGTCCTGTTTACGAGAACGATGCTGTGACAATTGTAAAAGGTTACCATCCAAATGTAGCTGCTCCGGGATATTCGGTGAATTTCGTCTGGGTGCTCTGCTCACTCGAAGATGGCAAATGGCGCACGCTCGCCGATGTGAACGTGCAGCCGGGATATGAATCGATTCCAACGGGACTGCGATGAACGCAACTAATACTTATAAATCCCGGTTGTAATTCATAACCTACACTTTCAATCATTGGAATCGACTCCAAGAGAGCTGCCATACTACGGCACTCGAGAGGGTAGGATGCCCTTCGAGGAGTGGTTTCGTTCGTTACCTACTCCGTTGCGTCAAATTGTATCCAAGCGGCTGGATAGAATTGAGGACGGCAATTTCGGCGACTCGGAACCCGTAGGTGACGGAGTCTCGGAGTTAAGGATTCATATCGAGAAAGGATTACGAGTTTATTACGGCCAAGAAGGTCGGCGAGTAGTAATTCTACTCGTTGGCGGGGATAAGTCAACACAACGGAAGGATATTCAAAATGCAAAAGCCTATTGGAATGACTGGAAACAACGGGGCACATCCTCGGAGCGTCCCGTGGGAGCCGCTCCAACTTGAATTTTTGAAAGACCCTGCGGAAGCGCGAGCATATCTTCAAGCCGCTCTTGATGATGGCGAGCCGTTTTATATTCTGAAAGCGTTGAATAAAATTGCGAAAGCGCAGGGCGGCTTCTCACAGCTTGCGCGAAAAACGGGGCTAAGCCGAGAAAATCTTTATACGGCGCTTTCACCGGATGGGAACCCTCGGTTCGATAGCATCACAAAAATTCTTCACTCGCTCGGTATGCGCATGTCGGTCGAATTGATCCAGCCGAAACGAAAAATTTCCCGCAAAACTCGACTCAAACGGACATCGAAATCCGCGAAGACCTCGCGAATAGCAACGAGGTCCATAAATGCGACCAAGTCCATAAATGCGACCAAGTCCATAAAAGCTGCAAGGTCCGTAAAAGCATGACAAAAGCACAGGTCATCCAGAGCATCTTATCCGAAAAAGTTTTTGCCGTTCTTCGGCTGAAACGAACGGAGGAGATCGAGCGGGTTGTCGAACGAATCGTCGCTGGCGGAATAACAACGATCGAAATCACGATGAATTCGAAGAACGCAGAAGAATCGATTCATCACGTGGTAAAAGCATTTCCAGATTGCCTCGTCGGTGCGGGAACGGTTATCGGCGTGGAAACTGCGACGCGTGCCATTGAAAGCGGCGCGAAATTTCTTGTCAGTCCTGTGACCGATCTCGATATGCTGGCTGTAGCCCAGCAAGTTGGAATCGTTTCCATGGCTGGCGCGCTCACACCCACTGAAGCATGGCAAGCCTCGCAAGCTGGAAGCGATTTCGTGAAGCTTTTCCCACTTGCAGGCATTGGGCCGCAATACAT
>DASYAJ010000471.1:0-5446 GCA_036501405.1 Kapaibacterium sp. (SeqCode) | reverse complement strand
GTGACGTTATCCATTCAAAACATGCTTCAGCCTCACACCATACGCTACGAGCGACCATGCCATCAGCGCGATGCTCGTCCATTCCAGCCCGATAATCACCTGTGAAAACACCTCGGTCTTGCCGGGAACTCCCGCGCGAATTACGATCAGAAATATCGTCAGGGATATGATGACCACTGCAATCTTGCCAATATAATTCGAGGGTAAAACCACCCCGAGTTTCTTTTTCGCCCACATACCGACCGCGACAATGACAAGATCGCGCCCCAGAATAATCGCTGTGAACCAAACGGGAAGTAAATGGTAATAGACCATTGCAATCACGACACATCCGACGAAAATTTTATCGGCGAGCGGGTCGACAATTTTTCCGATTTCCGTGACGGAATCGGTCTTGCGGGCGATGATGCCATCGAGCACATCGGTCATGGCCGCAGCGATAAAGATTGCAGCAACTAAGTAATAGAGGTGCGTGTCCTTCTGCGAAGCGTAGATGCAGAACACCGCCGGCAGCACGAACATCGCTCGCATGATGCTGATGAGGTTCGAGGGCGTGAAGATCTCGTTCTTCGCGCGGAACTGGGTAACGGTGGGGTTAATTATCTCTTCCATTCTTTTCAATAGACCTCATCATGATCGCCGATATGGTCGAATAGAGCGTTGCCGTCTGGTGTGATCTGAAATACGATTCGATATTGATAGTTGATGCGAAACGCACGTTTCCCTTTCAGTTTACCGCTCAGCTTATGACTAAACAATGACGGATCGAATGGAGATTTGCCAAAGAGCTTCATTTGTTCTCGCGCCAAGGATTCCAATTCAGGCTTCGGATTTGATTTGACGCCAGAGTTCATCAATATCCGATGTAGGCTGTGCGAGTTTTCCCGACAAAGAATCTTGAAGGTCCTCTCAACAGGAAATGCGTAAAATCGTTGCTATACTGTAACGGGAATGCCTGTTTTCATCGTAGAAGATTTCTTGCTTCCCTCGGGCCAGCTATTCGGATAAAGAATGCAGCGAACCGGATGTCCCGGTTCATTCTCGGCCAGAAGAGGATGGACCACCGAGCAATCGGCAAAGGCTTTCGGGCAGCGGGGATGGAAATAGCAGCCGCTGGGAACGTTTGCTGGCGAGGGCACATCGCCTGTCAGCACGATGCGCGAACGTTTCGCGCGCGGGTTCGCAACCGGCACCGCGGAAAGCAACGCCTGCGTGTACGGCGCTTTCGGCGCGGCGTAGAGCGTTTTATAATCGGTCATTTCTACGATTTCGCCAAGATACATCACAGCGACGCGATCCGAAATGTGCTTCACCACCGAAAGATCGTGCGCGATGAAGAGATAGGTGAGTCCCAACCGCTGCTGCAAGTCCATCAGCAAGTTCAAAACCTGCGATTGAATCGAAACATCGAGCGCCGAAACGGGCTCATCGCAAACGATAAACTTCGGTTCCACAGAAAGCGCCCGGGCAATACCAATACGCTGGCGCTGGCCACCGGAAAATTCATGCGGATAACGTCTGGCATGAAGCGGGCTGAGTCCGACGGTTTCGAGCAGTTCGTTTACGCGATCTCTTCGTTCCGCCTCGGTCTTTCGAAGACCATGCACTTTCAGAATTTCGGTCAGCATTCCGCCGACGGTAATGCGCGGATTCAGCGAACTATACGGGTCCTGAAAAATAATCTGCATCTGCCGACGCACCTCGCGCAAGCGGTGCTGCGACATGGTCGTCACTTCCTCGCCTTCGAATTTCACCGAACCGCCCGTCGGCTCGATCAGCCGCAAAATGGCGCGGCCCGTCGTTGTTTTTCCGCAGCCCGACTCCCCGACGAGCCCGAGCGTTTCGCCAGCCTTAATCGTGAACGACACATCGTCCACGGCCTTGACATGGCCGACCGTTTTCGAGAAAATTCCCTTTTTGATCGGGAAATATTTTTTCAGGTGCGAGACCTCTAAAAGATTTTCAGCCATTCTGATTTTGTTTCATCCATCAAGATTGCGAGCGAAGCGAGTGCAGCCGTCTCGGCACGAAGCCGGCGGGGCCCAAGCGTGCAAACCTTTGCGCCAGCTGCTTTCGCAAAAAGAACTTCACGTTCCGAAAATCCGCCTTCCGGCCCGATAAAGATCGCAAGCGGTTTCGATTCCGGTTTTTTCAATTCCCAGCTCATTGCAGAAAGCGATTCCGAAACATCCGGCGCTTCATGCAATAAAATGGCGGCACGGCCCTCACGCGAAGCACTGTCTAACGCCCGTTCGAAGGAAGAGAGTTCGCGCAATTCCGGCATCCGCGCTCGTTTTGTCTGCTTCACGGCCGCCCGGAGTATTCGTTCCGATCGCTCGCGATTCACATTTTCCCGTTCTGTCCGCTCCGTCGAAATCGGCTGAATGGCCCGGACGCCCAACTCTGTCGCTTTTTCGAGCAGGAATTCCCACCGCGCTGGCTGAGCAATCATCCCTTGCACCAGCAAAATATCCCTCTTCGGTTCGCAATATTCCGGAAGCACTTCTTCTACTCTGGCCGAAAGACTCGCGGGATGCACGGCATCCTTTCCGCCCATTCCTTCCACATCTCTTATCACACATCGATAGCATGTTCCTTCCAGATCCGTCGCCAACAGTCCTTCACCGACCCGAAGCCGCAGCGATTTCACAGCATGGTGGGCCTCATCGCCCCGAAGCCGAAGCTCCCCACGCTCGAGGTCAATATCCTCTTTTATGACAATAAAACACTCCATTGTTTTTTTCCTCGAAACGCACGCAACTTCAAACATATCCCTTTCAGGCAAAATTGAACCGAAGCCACCGAAGGAAAATTTTATAGTGTGTGTTGGATGCGTTTTCATGAACTTCTTGCTTTTATTCATGAAACCGACCTCCATCGTTTTCACACAGCTACTCATTCTTGCATAATTTGACGCAAAAGTGGACATTAATTAAAGATTCTCAAGCTCCTACGCAAAAAGTACAAAAATGTTTCAATAATTCTTGAAATATTTTAGAAATTTATTTTTCACTACTGAGATTCTTATCACTCCCGTGTCATGAGATGCCCTCGTCAAGGGGAGAGGACCTTGCTTTTTATCTGGCAAGGCTCTAATAATTTCGTAATTTTGTGCCATGAAAAAATTCGGTCCGTTCGTCTTGTTGCTCGCTTTATGCGCCTGTTCCTCGAACCATACCGTCGCACGCGATGCCTTGGGGCGTCCGCAGCCGATCAATGTCGATACCGCATTCACCGATGTTCCAGATGCATGCCGCGATTCTTTATTCCTCGCGCTTCAAACAAAACCTTTTACGCAAATGACCGCCTACGAGCATGCCTACTTTGAGCAGAAGTGGCAAGAATGCAACGGTCCTTCAACACCCCGATACGGCACCACACCCGAATGGATTGTGGCTTCTCTCTATCTCATCGGAGTCATTCCATCGGTGCTTCTTCTTGTATTATGATAACGCCACTTCCACCGCCGTGCATCGGTCTTCCACATAAAAAATTCCGGCTGCTTCGGTAAGCTTTCTCGCTTCGGCGTTCACGATTCCCGATTGCAGCCAGATACAGCGAGGCTGTGCTGTGCGTTTCAACACATCGCGGACCGTATCCGGCGTGTATTCGCTGCGCCGAAAAATATCGACGATATCAATCGTAATTTCTTCCGGAATTTCCGAGACATAGCCATACGCCCGAATTCCATTCCATGCTTTCAGTCGTGGATTGACGGGAATGATTGTATAGCCTCGCCGCAAAAGCTGCCGCGCGACTCCGTTGCTTGGCTGCTCCTCGCGGTCGCTAATGCCAACGACGGCAATGGTTTTAGCGATTCGAAGAAGTTCTGAAATCGTCATAAACATCTATGTCATGCTGAGCGGAGTTCTTTTCGACGAAGGAGAAAAGAAAGGGAGTCGAAGGATGACGTTATTTCAATAGAGCTTTTTTTTCAACTAATCTCACATTCTCGGACGATTGTCGATACCCATCGATGAGTAACGGTCGGTCGATGGCGTCGGCGACGCGAACAAGTTCCCCCATCATTTCTTCGAAAAGCTCGAAGGTCAGGCTTTGCGCGCCGTCCGAAAGCGCGCGGTCGGGATCGGGATGGACTTCGACCATAATACCATCGGCGCCGACCGCAATGGCCGCGCGCGCCATACTCGAAACAAATTCCCGCTTGCCCGTCGCGTGGGAAGGATCGACAATGATCGGCAAATGCGATAGCTTTTTGATGACAGGAACCGCAGAAATATCGGCGGTAAATCGCAGCGAATTCTCGAACGTTCGAATACCGCGCTCGCAAAGAATCACTTTTTCATTCCCACCCGAAAGAATATATTCCGCCGCCATGAGCCACTCTTCGATCGTCGCGGCCGGACCGCGTTTCAGCATCACAGGCTTACGAATGTTCCCAATTTGCCGGAGCAGCGGATAGTTCTGCATGTTCCGCGACCCGATTTGCACAATATCGGTGAACTCCGCAATGGCCGGTACATGCGCGGGTTCCATCACTTCGCTCACGATGAACAAGCCGAATTCCTCGCTCACTTTTTTAAGAAGTTCCAAGCCATCGAAGCCGAGTCCCTGGAACGAATAAGGCGATGTGCGCGGCTTGAACGCTCCGCCGCGCATGAACCGCACGCCTGCTTTGCGAATGCACTCGGCGCTGCGCCGAAGCTGGTCTTCGGACTCTACCGAACACGGCCCTGCAATGACGATACTCGGAGCATCGCCTCCAATGCGCGTTCCATCCGGCAACGTAATGATCGTATCTTCTGGATGTCCCGCGCGCGCCGAAAGCCGAAGTGGGGAAGAGACGCGCACCACGTCCTGTACGCCTGCCATGGAGACCATCGACGTGATGTCATAGCCGCTGCTTGCGCCCACAATGCCGATGAGCGTCTGCTCGTGTCCGTCGAGCCGCTCGGCAAGAATGCCACGGCTCGTCAGGTGCTTTACAATTTTTTGGATTTGCGGCTCCGTCGCGCCGCGCTGCATAACAATAATCATTCGGGTCTTACGATAACAAAAGCTAAACAGAAGGTCATTCGTTTAGACTCCCTGCCCCAAACAACGTTACTGTATGATTAATAGCTTTACCACAAAGTGATCGCTTCATCATCCCAAACGATTGAAATACCGGATTCACCTGGCGCGATGCTCGGGACCTGTATAGGCCTGAACATACCCGGACAAATACTTGTCCAGTGCATAATATCATTACCAATACACGCATCCAGATCAGCCTGCTTGATAAGTTATTAAATGACGAATGCTGACTTAACTAAGGAGTGGTATAGTTTATAACGATAGGTTTGGTTCCTTGCCACTTTAGAATCGTGTACGTAGGGTTCTCATGCGAAAGATATGCAGGATCATCCTCATGGGTCCATTCAGATGGGCTGCTTCCACTCAGGGACTCATCTCATACGGTAGCGAAACATCAGGACATTTAACA
>DASYAJ010000470.1:0-3473 GCA_036501405.1 Kapaibacterium sp. (SeqCode) | reverse complement strand
AAAGCCTCCGATCGCTCTTTGGCATCGTCACCCAAGACACGCTTCTTTTCCATGATACGATTCTCAATAACATTGCGTATGGGAACCGTGAAGCTTCGACCGAAATGATTCATGCTGCCGCAAAAGCCGCTAATGCACATGAGTTTATCATGCAGATGCCGGATGGCTACGAGACCATTGCCGGCGACCGAGGCGTTCGGCTTTCGGGAGGTCAGCGGCAGCGCATCGCTATTGCGCGGGCGCTACTGAAAGACCCTCCGATGCTGATTTTCGATGAAGCCACGAGCGCGCTCGACACCGAAAGCGAGATGCTCGTGCAAGAAGCAATTCAAAATCTCTTGCATCATCGGACAGCGGTCGTTATTGCTCATCGCCTTTCGACCATCCAGCAGGCGGACCGGATCGTCGTGATGGATAAGGGCCGCATTGTGGAAGTGGGAAGTCATGCGGAACTTCTTTCGATCGAAGATGGGCTGTATAAGCGGCTCTATTCCATTCAATCGCGCGCGGGAACCGAAGGGGTCGTGCTGAGCTGATTCAGTTCTAAGAGATAATGTTGGACAAGGTCCTTCCAATCGACAAACGGTGTCATGACATCTTCATGCATATGTGTCGCAAGACCGGGAATCGGTGAAAGGGCAAGTGCTTTCTTGCCAAAGAAGTGCGAACCGTATAATTCCTGACTCAGATATCCATCGCGCGCACCGGTCGTGCTCTTCTCGAATAAGGGACGAAAGCGCTGGAATGTTTTTGTTTCAGCAAGGAACGTGAATGTCGTGCTCGATATTTGTCTCCAATGGCAGAAACGACTGATGAAGAGAAGAGAAAATCTGCGGTAACGACGAAGATAACGATCCGGATAATCCGGAGGATGAATGACCAGTGGAATATCGAGAAATCGCTCGGAACCGCGCTTGAATCTTATTGGCGATCGCATCCGAAGATATTCCTCGCGATGGAGAATGAGGTCCGTAATGAAGTGAAAGGTGTGCGGAACATGGACATAATCGTCCTCACATAAATAGACCCACTCGTCGGAGTTTGATTCGCAGGCAAGCCGTATCGATCGTAAGAGCGAACGATCGTTCCCCAATTCTTCATTTAAAATCGAGACATGGAATTGTTGAAAGAATGCTTGTAATTCGGGCGATAAACGGTCTCCCAGAATCGTGATCCGATGAGAAACACCTTCGAGTGAGCGGGTCAAGCTCAGAAAGCAGATTTTGATTAAGGTTCGTTTGTCGAGCCCGAACGGTCGTGGAGCGTTATGCACGGAGTGTACGATATCGCACGTTCGAAAAATGATGTGGAAACGAGGCTGAGACATGGAGTAAAAGCGTTCTTAGTTCAGCGCGGCGAGCAATTTTTCCTTCATGGAGGAATGTGTCAGATGCTGAAAAAGCTCGACTGGAACTCTTGCACACTCCTCATAAAATTTCTTATCCGAATAGAGTCGCTCCAACAAGGAACTGCTTTCGCTTACAGCAAACTCATTGGGAACCATCAACGTTGGAAAGTAATCTTCCGCGTGACCGGTCGAGAGGGTTGCAATACACGGAATTTGAAGTGCCGCGCAATCCAACACATCGCGCGCCCAAGTGTAGCGATGATCGAGATTGACGAAAGTATAAGCCGAATCTGAAATAAGTTGGAAATACGAGGCCATGTGCATTTCCTTATGGAATTGTATCTCTGGCAAAATCCCATTATAGGGGTCCTGTATTTTCGGTCTTTTAAAATCAGGAATCAATCGACGGAATCCTCTTTTTCTCGGTCGGCGTCGAAGGAATGCATGGGTGTTTGTTCCCATCGCTCTCGTTACCGGCAGTGCCGCTAATGCGGAGGAAGATGACGTCCGATAGTGGTAAAGATTGGATGCAATCCATACATCGCGCCGGTTGCCAGCCGCGAACTTCTCCCGAATAGTCGCTCCCGGATAAGGAATGCCAATATATTCACAGCGTGCCGACGTGCAGGATCGGAAAAATTCGAGCGAATGACGATTGATTACATTAATAAGGTCCGAGCTATCGAACAATTCTTTCGTTGTGCTATCCAGCGTTAAATACTCGGTCGCGCATCCTTCGATAAGCGTGACCCAACGAATTCCTTTTTTACGATTTCGTTGCAACTCCAGCAGTTTTGGAGCATAGCTTCCACCATTCGAGTTCCCGATGATGAGGTCGTAAGTGTTAATAAGATCCTGAGTGGCTTCGAGCGTGTTGCTATAGTCGCCATCGAAGGAATAGATCCAAGCTTCAATGCCAGAAAGGAAATCCCGATCGTGTAAGCGGTCCGAAGCGTGCCAGAACTTGCGATTGCCGCCGAGCAGTAATACCTTCATCGAAGTTGAATTAATGACAAATGATTGTGAAATTTCCTAACACGTTATTGGTCCGTTGCATTCGGAAGTAAATCTCGGACCGCATCCATGACATCTTCAACGGGAATCGAAGAAACAGGATTATCTTTTCCTGAAAGAAGAAGTCGATAGGGCGTCTTATAGGGCGGCCACTCACGACGCATCACATACAAGCCGACGACCGGCCGTTTGAAAGCCGACGCGATATGGATAATGGAAGTGTCCGGCGAAATGACAAGCACTGCGCTTTGTACTAGGGCGATAAGTTCGTGGAGCGATTCGGTGGGGAAATAATGGATTCGATTAGAATCGTTCTGATCGAGAAATGCCAGTGTTTTCGATGCGATGTGCTGAGAAGCGGTCCAAAAGACCGTGGTATGTGGGAATGATTCCGTGAGTTTTTTAGAAAGCTCGAATGAATTCGGAATTCCATACTCGCGAAATTCCATTTTCGCTTCGAGGTTAAGATGGATATAGTGAGATGTTCCGTTCCTATTCAAAATTTCTTTTATACGGTGGTTTACACGCCGAACTGCTTCCTCTTCGGGGTAGAGAAACGGCTTCCATTCCTCATCGGGAACTTCCATCTTCAGTACTCCCATAAGATGAACGCGCATTTGCTCGATCATTTCTATTTCCTCTGTTCTATAAGGCGATGGAACGATCATAGAAAAAATCTTCCCTCGAAGTGCCGCATTCTCGCCGGGCTTGAGGAGCATTGTCGATATTGCTCCCGGGGCGAGAACCCGGCAAAGAATGGCAATTTTCGTTATATCCTGATAAATCAACGGCATCACGACATCCCATTGCTCGCTCGAAGCCTCTTTTCGTGCTTTCCAAATTGCTTCCCAATCTCCGGCCGTTGCATCGAAAACTTGATCGACATAAGGGTCGTAATCCAAAATGGGACGATTTCGAAAACTGGCTGCGACACCAATATGAATAGTAGGGAACTGCTTTCGGATAGCTCGCCACACCGGCGTTGTTAGTACCATATCTCCGATCGCATCATTCCGAATAAACAAGATACTGCGAATTTTTTGCGGATCGAGCGGACCTTGTACATGTCGAACTCCTAGAATAAATCCCAGGAGATTAGACCATAATATCT
>DASYAJ010000469.1:0-6921 GCA_036501405.1 Kapaibacterium sp. (SeqCode) | reverse complement strand
GGGCTGGAATTCACTATCCAATAATCCATCGTCCAGACCGTAGTTGCTGAAGGTACGCAACTCGGGATTGAAGTGGCAGATCCCACGACCTGTAGCAATCCAGAGTGTAGCGTCTTTATCTTCGAGCATGGAATAGATAATGTTGCTCGATAAGCCGTCCTTCTCGAAAAAGTGTGTGAAGAGTCCGGTTTTCGTGTCCATCAGATCGAGCCCTCCACCCCAGGTTCCCACCCAGAGCCGGCCACGCGAGTCTTCATACAATGTCGATATGGCATTATTACTCAGGGAACGATCGTTGGCGGGATCGTTAAGATAGGATCGGAATTTTCCGGTTGTTCGATCGAGAAGAAAGAGTCCGTCCGCGGTTCCGATCCAGAAATTATCGCTCCGGTCTTCCAGAATCGAGTAAACTCCATGCGCCCCGGAATGCCCAGTTTCTGAACCTGGATAACAATACGTATAAGCACTGTCTTTGCGGCTATCGTAGCAGAGAAGTGTTGCAGCGTTCAGATTATTTTTTGTTCCGCTGCCGAACCAAACCCTTCCTTCGCCGTCGGGATATACAACATATCCACTCATTCCTACGGGAAGGATTCCAGAAGCCATCCGGGGGTGAAAATAGCGGGACGGGAGCAGTGTACGATCGGCTCCCGTGATTTTTGTAAACATAACCTTACCCGCAGGCCGCAAGTAAAACGGAGGCGAGGATGCCGCGAACCAGGTGTTGCCATTGTCATCTTGCGCGATGCTATTGAGGGCAGTCCTATCGGGACGATCTTGGGATCCCGCCGAGACGTGAAATGTATGATCTGCTTGCGACCAATCGAATAACTGGCCAGAAAATGTGCCCGCAAGCAGTGTACCTTTTTTATTGACATAAAGCGATCGTACTGTTTCCGAGGAATGCTGTGAACCCTTAATCTGCTCTTGAAACTCAGGCTTCTTAAATGCGAGCGCCTCGTTTTTAATAATATAAAGTCCGTTGTATGTACCAATCCATATTCTATCCTGCGCGTCCTGGTGTGCACAGGTAAACATATTGTCATACGTGTTACCGTTGGTTCGGGAATCGATGAGAAATGGTTTTACGGAGTGGTCGTCTGAATTTAAGACGAATAGCCCGATTGTCGTCCCAAGAAGATACTGTGAAACCTTGCCCATCATTCCGACTCCAGTTTCCGGTAAAAGGAAGTTGATTAAACCATGCAAATCAGATGATATCCACCTCTTCCTATGTTGAAGGGAAGGGAAATCGCAGTAATAGAGCAGCCTTCTATGCTTTTTTTCTTCTCTGAACAAATAACCGGAATCCATTGCAAAAAGGGAAGCGGAGAGTATAGAAGTGGGAACGTGCCGATCATTTTTGATGATGATTGGCTTCGAGGTTCCTGTTAGCGGATCGAATTCGCTCGGGGCGGGAGGAGCACCAATAATGATAGTTCCATTTCGACTTTCGATGAGCGAAAAAATCTGGTTCGGATGTTCCAAGGGATTCTTAGAGCGCGGGAAGGAATATCGTTGGAAATCACCCTTCGCCGGGTCGAAGTAATTTAGGCCGTCATCCAGTGTTCCAATCCAGAGCCGCCCTTTCGAATCGCATAATAGAGAAGTAATATCATTGGAACTTAACGAATGAGGTTGAGCGGTGTTGTGGCCATAGTGATAAAATGTATTATGCGCACGATCAAGCGCAGAGAGCCCGCCTCCTCGTGTTCCCACCCAAATCGTGTGACTGCTGTCTTCGCACAAGGCTGTTATGACGTTGCTCTGAAGACCGGAAGTATCCTGCGGCGCAGCGATGTAACGTTGGAACGAATAGCCATCGTATTTATTGAGACCATAGAAAGTCCCAATCCAGAGAAAGCCCTTGCTATCCTGAAGCATGCAGGAAACTCTTCCCTCGGAGAGTCCATCGGCAGTTCCGAGGTGACGAAACGCGACAGAATTGTTCTGAGCCTGGGAATTCTCGATCCCGAAGATCATCGCAAGCACGATGAAGGATAGACGAAGGATAGAACAGTGACGAGTTGATTGCATCTAAGATGTGGACTTGCCCCGATTTTTCAGACAGTTGATTTCAGGTTTTTGGGGACGATTGGTTGCTTGACGATAGCTTCGAAGGCAACGGGGCTCTGAAAGTCCAGGTTCTGACTTTTTACCACTTCAAAATATTCACCTTCGCGATATCGACCGTTTGCTTGTTGCGGAAGAGCGCGATGATGATGGCCAGCCCGACGCCGGCTTCGGCTGCAGCGACGGTCATCACAAAAAAGACGAGGATTTGTCCGGTCTGATCGCCTAAAAATTGGGAGAATGCGATGAGGGTCAGGTTCACCGCGTTTAGCATCAGCTCCACAGACATGAACACGATAATTGCATTGCGGCGAAAGAGCACGCCCGTCGTGCCGATGATGAAAAGAATTGCCGATACCGCGAGGTATTGTGATAAAGGAGCCATGTTTTTTGTAGTCGTGACCTTCAGGTCACGGTGTATC
The DNA here is from genome assembly GCA_036501405.1 of Kapaibacterium sp. (SeqCode). Taxonomy (GTDB): domain Bacteria; phylum Bacteroidota; class Ignavibacteria; order Palsa-1295; family Palsa-1295; genus PALSA-1295. The sequence goes on along the minus strand of DASYAJ010000469.1, from coordinate 4,426 downwards.
TTTCTATTTACCGTCGCTTCGAGTGCGTGGCCTAAAGGTCACGGCTACGTCAAACGTTTTTTCGCTAAAATAATCGCTCCCACTGCTGCGGAAAGAAGGATCAGCGACGCCATTTCGAATGGGAACGAATATCCGGTGTAGAGCGCGCGGCCGATGGATTCTGTCGTTCCCAGCGCGGCGGCTTGCGGACTAATCGACTTCGGTAGCCTATCCTGCGACAGGAAGATCATCCCCAGCACCTGCGCCAGCACACCAAGCGCCGCGAGAATGCCGACCATCGCCTTCCAATTATTCGTGACGCGAATGTCCTCGCTTTCGAGATTCAGCAGCATGATGACGAAAAGCACGAGCACCATGATCGCTCCGGCATAGACCGCGACCTGCACGACAGCCAGGAATTGCGCCGAAAGCGTCAGATAAAGACCGGCGAGGAAGCAGAACGTCAGCACGAGCATGAGCGCGCTGACAACAGCGGATTTACGAGTAATCGTGAGCAGCGCGAAGATGATCGCGCCCGCGCTCAAAATGTAAAATGCGATTTCAGAGAGTGCCATTCGGAAAAGGTATCGAACGAATTCCTACAAATTTACGAAGATATTATGCACTCCGCTCGAATTTAGCCTTACCAGAAATAATAATGGGTTCCGATAGCAGGGTAAATGGTAAGATCGCCAGAGGGTTGATTCGAAACAAGGGCAACAGAACCATCGATACAAAGGTCGTCCGAAATAAAGTTTAATTCCAATCCAAAACCGGCCCCGAAATGATCTGTGGCCGGAGGGGAATAGACGTAGCCATCGTCATAGCTATCATAACCCGAATTGTCATACCAATGGCTGTAGCCGGCCATCGCATAGAGCCGCGTCCGGTCACGGACCATAAGATCGTATTGAAGTTCCAGTCCCAAGTTGTAATAGGTCTCGTCCGAACTTTTCGAGACATAGCCTGTAACCATCGCAGAGAGATGATGATCGAAGTGAATTTTGCCCGAGACACCGAGTCCGCTCAGTGTGCTGAAGTTCAGGCCGAGACCATAGATGGTTTTTGAAATGGCGGTCTGACCAAGACTATCCTCGGCTGTTGCTCCGGTCTGCGATCGGGAGGCGGTCGAAAAAATGGCGATGAGAATGATCGGAACCGCGACCAAACGAAAAGCAGCTAAACGATAAGCGGCGGTTGAATGGAGAGAAATGTTCATAGTTCTTTACAGGAAGAATCGTAAAGAACCCTAACGCTTGGCTTACCTAAAAGTTGCGCGATTCTGTCATAAAGAAACACCCGAAAATTTTCCGATTTCCTTTTTTATCGAAAATATCCGATAAACCCGATCGACGGCGTCGGAATAATATCCCCGCTTGGCATGAAGGCCGTAAACGTAAGGTTGAGCGACATCCCCACATTGCGACCAAATGGCATTTCGTAGCCCAATCCAAAACCGGCGCGAAAGGGCGAACTTAACTCGTTCGACGTGGAATTATTTGTCGTCGTGTTGAACCCATTCGAATTGTTATTCGAAACGCCGTGCGTGTTATCGGTTGTATTGGAACCATCATTGTAATAATAATATCCAGCTCCGGCGACTAAATAGAGGCGCGTTTCGGCAAGATAGAGATCGTATTGCAGTTCCCCGCCGATATTATACATCTGGAAATCGCCAATCTTGAACGGCATTCCCGTCACGACGAACGAGACCGGGCTATAAGCGAAATGGTCTTTCAGTGTCAGCCCCATGCCGGAGACGAAGCTTGCTCCAAAACCGACGCCATAAAAATTATTTGCAAACACCCGCTGCACACCCGCTTCTCCTGCCGTGATTGCCGTTTGTGCCGATGCACTGTATGAAATCATTGCAAGAAGTACGACAGCATGAAACGGAACTAATACATGTTTAGAAAAACCGTTCGAAAATAATTTTTTTGTCATAGGAATTATGGCCAGATGCGCGTTAATGTCCGCGGAAAGGGAATCGCTTCGCGAATGTGTTCCAAATCGCAGACCCACATGACCAGCCTCTCAAGACCCAGGCCAAATCCAGCGTGCGGAACGGTTCCATATCTCCGTAGATCGAGATACCATTCAAAGACGGATTCCGGAAGCTGATGTTCCTGAATTCTACCTTTCAATACGGTTAAATCGTCTTCACGTTGGGAACCGCCAATAATCTCGCCGAACTCGGGAAAGAGGACGTCCATCGCAAGCGCTTTATCCGGCTCGTTCGGATCGCGCTTCATATAAAATGCTTTTACCGCTGCCGGATAATGATGGACAATAACCGGCGCATCGTAAAGGGACGTCAGCGCTACTTCATCATACGCGCCGAAGTCATCGCCATATTCGAATCGTTTGAATGTTGGGGGAAGTTCTTCCCCACTCGCTAACTTTTCATCCCAATACTTATCGAGAATTTTGGCGGCCTCATCATAGTGCATCCGATAAAATGGCTTCAAAATTTTTTCACATCGTTCCTTTAGTCGGCCGGTATTTTTATCCAGAATGGCAAGCTCTTTTTCTCGCTCTTGTAGTACGCGAGAAATGAGGTAATGGACAAACTCCTCCGCAAGCTCCATATCGCCTTCGAGGTCCATAAAAGCGACTTCGGGTTCCACCATCCAGAATTCGTTAAGGTGCCGCTTCGTTTTCGATCGCTCTGCGCGAAAGGTGGGACCGAAGACATAAACCTTCCCAAACGCCATCGCGCCCGCTTCCCCATAAAGCTGACCGGATTGCGAAAGATAGGCCTTGCCTTCGTCGAAATAATCGAGTTCGAACAGCGTACTCGTTCCTTCGGCAGCGTTAGGCGTAAGAATTGGGGCATCGAAACAAATAAATCCCCGTTCGTGAAAAAATTCCCGAATCGCAAATATCAGACAGTCTCGAACACGCATGGTTGCCCACGGCCGCATGGATCGCAGCCAGAGGTGACGATGTTCCATCAAATATTCGATCCCATGCTCTTTGGGTGTGATGGGATATCCGGCCGCTTCCTCGTGCTGAAACGCATAATAAGCAATCGTTTCGGTTTGCACTTCGAATCCTCCCGGAGCTTTGGGGCTTGGAACCATTATTCCTAACACCGCAAATGATTCTTCCTGTGCAATCACATCGGCTTTCTCAAAATACTGCTCCTCCACAGCATTCCGGGCAACGACACATTGGCAAATTGCGGAGCCATCGCGCATTTGTAAAAACAGGACCTTCCCGCTCGATCGTTTACTGTAAAGCCACCCATCGAGATAGACTTTACAGGGACCTCGGCGAGCACAATACTGAAAAGCTCGATCGATTTTTACCGTGACGCTCACCGCCTCTATCATCAATGTTAGCACACCGGGACTATCGATCACCACAGCCTGAATCGTGATAATGCGATCGGGACCCAGCTCCATAAGTTCCTTAACGAGTTCTTTGCGATACGTGGGCACTACACATTTCAATATTGTAGCTGTGCCATCGTCAAGGGAGAATACTGCACCACCTTCCGATCGTGCCGTCGCAACAATCTCGACGATTGCTCCAACGAAATCGTTGCCGGAAGCCAAAATCCTTTGTAGCGATAGGTGTCTGATCATTTATCTGTAATAAATTGGAAAGAAAGTGAAAACCGAAGAGAGCGGAGATAGGTGTCGAAACCAAAGAAACTTTCCATAAAAAAATGGGTTACAAAATCGTCACTCGAATCTTTAACTTTGATAATCAATTTGAACTGCTATGAAAAATCTGCTCTTTTCCGCTTGTTTCGTTTCTCTTTTCGTCGTCGCTTCTTGCCGCGTACCAACCTCGCCCAGCCAAACGGCGGATGTGATTGGCTCGGTCGCGCTCGATAGCAGCCAGCTTCCAATAATCCCTTATGGCGTCCAAGTCGTGCTGGAAGGAACCGATTTCTCCGCCGTGACGGATTCCACCGGGCATTTCGAAATCAAGAATGTTCCAAGCGGAAATTACACCATGAAGTGGTCGATGCCCGGTTATGGCGATGTGCGCGATATTGGCGTCGATATTCAAGGCGGCGGTAACACTCCGGTCTACATCACCTGTAATGGGAACCCAACGCCACTAAGGCATATTTCTCCTCTTGTGACGACGCTCCAAACCGCATTTTTTACCGATTCGGTTTATGCCGGGTCCAGTATCGTTCTTAAAGGTACCTACACAGACCCACAATATTTTGCTAATTACCGCGATGCAATTGTGATTTATTTTTCCCATCACTCCGATGTTTCACCCATTGACAATCATTACGATGATTTTTACTACGCGCCCGCTGCTACTTTCACAGACGGATATGGTGGCATGGATACAATCACGCATACGTTTCAACTAGGTTATTCCAGCATCGAACTTTCATTTATGAGTTTCCAATCGGGGGATAGCATTTATATTGCTACCTACGGAGCACCTTCGGATGCAATGACAATGGGTGGCGTTG
>DASYAJ010000468.1:0-5808 GCA_036501405.1 Kapaibacterium sp. (SeqCode) | reverse complement strand
ATGATCTTTCCCAAACGCCCATTGCTGCTCTATTACGACAGCACGCAAGTGCGCGATTCGACCGGAAGAGTGAATACGGCGTTCGATACCATGTTCGTCCGTGCCGATACCATGCGGATTTATCAGGGCGATTCGGCCCGGTTTTATGCAATCGACAGCGTGCGGCTTGTGCGGAAGGATTTTAGTCTCACCGGCGGTGAACTTATTTACGACGAAGCACAGGACATCATGACCGTTTTTCGTAACAAGCGGCAGCATTTATGGAATGATTCCACCGAGATTGACGCCGACAGTGTCTCCATGCACATGAAAGAGCACCATTTGCAAAATGTGTATGCGCTCGGACACGCCTTTGCCACCAGTCCCGAAGCGGAATTCCCGAATTCAGGCCGCGTCGATCAGTTGCAGGGCGATAACATGCTGCTCGTTGTAACGAAGGATACCGTGCGGGAGCTTTTCTCGATGGACGATGCGCTTTCGATCTATTTTCTCTTGAGCGACAATAAACCCGATGGCGTAAACCGCGCTTCGGGAGATACCATTCGTATGGATTTTAAGGAAAAGAAAGTCGTGCGCATTGCCATCATCTCTGGAACGGAAGGCGAATATTTCCCGGAACGATTCGTAACTGGCCGCGCGAAAGCCTTCCGACTCACGGCCTACGAGCGCCACGATGCGCTCCGCCCGCGTAGAGAGGAATTCACGCTGCCCTGGGAACTGCCCGTACAGACGAATGGCGAAGCTCCTCATACCAAAACGCCAAGTCCATCCACACCTGCAACACCGGTACAGCCGCAGAAACCCATTCGCAAATCGGCGGGATAAACATAGTGCATGACTATGGGAACCGAAGTGGAGTGCTAACCCAGCATTCCGCTTCGCCACGCGCGGCTACGCTCCATGCTGGGCTGCGAATACCCGTTCGCTTCGCGACTATTTTATACTCCCCATCATGTAATCCGCCAAATTATCGTTCACCACAAAATGTTAATTGGAAGAACTCTTTTCTGATTTTTTTTACCATCTTGGCAATATCCGTCACAACTGTTGCTTGAGGCTTTGCTGAAACGTGTTTGATTCGGGAAATTTCATCCAGGTGGTTCCCGCCTCCTATAGTCACGTTATCGCTTCAGAATCATCTGCGTTATGCTTGAAGTTGCGGAGCGGAGCGTGAGGAAGTATTCGCCGGACCCGAAGGAAGATAGATCGAGCGTATTGCTTGGTCCTTCGAGATGTTCGTTCGGCATCATGCGCTCGCCGAGCGCATTGGCAATCGTGACATCGCACACCCCATCGGGAATGCCGCGAATGGTAACTATTCCGTTCGTTGGATTGGGGAAGAACGTCATCGCCGGAACCACAGCGATGCTGTTCACGGTGCTCGATGCCGGCGTAAAGTATTGAACGTCATTCGAATACGTCGAGAATGCCGAATCTTTCTTTAGGCCGCCCGTCACATAAAGCTTCCCATCGAGTGTAACCGCACCAAGAGCCCGTCGCGGGATAACCGTGTCCGTCGTCACGGCGTTGCTCCAGGCATTTGTCGCGGGATCGAAAATCTGTAAACCTCCGACCCACGCCGTTGAGTCATTGGTGCCACCCACCAAGTAGATCTTGCCATCGATAACATCCGAGGCGCCGGCGGCGCGCGGGGTCAGCCACCCGGTCGTCGCTGGAGTGCTCCACATATTCGTGGTTAGGTCGAGAACCTGAAATGTGTTCAAAAAATCATCTTCTACGCCGGCCATTGTGTAGATCTTATTTCCGATAGCGCAGGCCGTCAGGCCATCGCGCGCCGTAAACGTTCCTGTTGTCGGCAGTGTGCTCCAAGTGTTCGAAGTTGGATCGAAAACTTGAGTCGTGCTGAGATCGGGCCCTCCGGTGTAACCGCCTATGACGTAGATCCGTCCGTTGACAACCGCAATGCCGAAAACCTCGCGGCCGGTAAGAAATCCCGATGTCGTTGGAGTGGTCCAAGTGTTGGTCGAGGGATCGAAAACTTCGAGCGTCGTGAGTCCTTCGCGATTATCGAGCGTGCCACCAATCGCGTAGATCAGCCCATTCACGACCGCGCAGCCCAAGCCATACCGCGGTGTGAATGTTCCGGTGGTCGTTGGGGTGCTCCATGTGTCGGTCACAGGATCGTACACGTTGATCGATGCGAGATTCGTATTTCCTTTTTGTCCGCCAATCACATAAATTTTGCCGTTCACAGCAACGGTGGCAAAACTGATCCGAGCGGAGAACCCAATCGAATCGGCGGTGAACCATGTGCCGGTTACTCCTTGGGCAAACAAAGTTACAGGAATTGCAAGCAAAACGGCGATGAGGCTTAGGTGTTTTATCATAAGCAGAACAACATTGATGTTATTATGACAAAAATACGCACAAATCCAGGCCCATTATCCAATTTTGTCCGATTTACACATTTATGAAACCATTTCCGCTCCCAAGTTCTTCTCAGCCTCGTCAATAATTAATCCTCCTGATTCGAATGCCACGGTTTACACACCAAATTTATCCGCTCGAGACCGGTTTTCACGGGCCAACACGCCCGATTCCTAATGCCGATCTGGTAAAACAATACGAATTCGATTCCTTCGTACCTTTTAAGAATTCTGCCGATAATTCGGATCAGAAACTGCACGAAATCGCGCAGCAAATTCGGCGGGATATTATTCGTGAACTTGTCGAAGCTGGCAGCGGGCACTCCGGCGGACCGCTCGGCTCGGCCGATATTTTTGCGACGCTTTATTTCGGCGGCGTCATGCGCTACGAAGCGCAGAATCCATGGTGGCCGGGACGCGATCGCTTTATTCTTTCCGCCGGCCACATGTGCCCCGTGCTCTATGCAACGCTTGCCAACGCCGGATTCTTTCCGAAATCGGAGCTTTTGACGCTCCGCAAATTTAATTCCCGTTTGCAGGGGCATCCGGGCCGCGATATGGGGCTTCCCGGCATCGAAAGTTCCACCGGCTCGCTCGGACAAGGACTCGGTATTGCCGTCGGGATGGCGCTGGCGGATAAACACGTCGATAAAAACGGACGCCGTGTTTTTGCGCTCACTGGCGATGGCGAACTTTCCGAAGGAGAAATCTGGGAAGCCGCGCTCATTGCCGCGCATTGGGAACTCGATAATTTTACGATGGTCGTGGATAGGAATTATTGTCAGATCGATGGCCGCACCGAAGATGTGCTAAAGCTCGATTCGGTCGCCGATAAGTTCCGCGCGTTTAATTTTCATACGATCGAATGCAACGGTAACGATATTTCGGAACTCCGCGCCGCCTTTGCCGAAGCGAAATCGGTAAAAGGACATCCGACCTGTATCGTCGCAAAGACCTTCATGGGCCAGGGCGTCAGCTTTATGCAGGACGATTACCGCTGGCACGGCAAGCCTCCGAATAAAGAGCAGGCCGTGGAAGCGCTGAAGGACTTAGCGTAATATTTTTGTTTGACGTGACCTACGTAAGTTTGTAAAAGGAAACGATAGTGGAGACAACTACAAAATCGGGAATTTTAGATAACATGACCGTTGCAACCAATGGCGCTCAGATACCGGCCTTCGTGACGAATGGCAAAAAAGCGACCCGCTTCGGATTTGGCGAAGGCCTCGTCGTGCTCGGCGAGAAGTACGAAAACGTCGTCGTGCTCGGCGGCGACATCACCGGTTCGGTGATGACCTCCTACTTCAAGGATAAATTCCCGGACCGCTTTTTCTCGATGGGCATTACGGAAGCCACGGCTACGCTTGTAGCTACCGGCCTTGCTCTTTCAGGGATGGTCCCGTTTTTTGCGACCTACGGCGCATTTGCTTCCTGCCGCAATACCGATATGATCCGCATTTCCTGCGCCTATAACGATGCGAATGTGAAAATCGGCGGCGGACACGCGGGGATTTCTGTCGGCGAGGATGGCGCGACCCATCAGGCGCTCGAAGAGATGGCGATCATTCGCGTGTTGCCGAACATGACGCTCGTGGTTCCCTGCGATTATCTGGAAACGAAAAAAGCCACGATTGCTGTCGGCGAAATGTACGGTCCGGCTTATATTCGGTTTGGGCGTGTCGATGTGCCGAGTTTTACCCGCGAAGATACGCCATTCGTGATTGGTAAAGCACAGATTTTTAAGGATGGGAACGATGCCGCGATTATCGCGTGCGGACCGATGGTCTGGGAATCGTTACAGGCCGCGTACGAACTCGAAAACGAGGGAATCCATGTGCGCGTCATCAATATGTCCACGATCAAACCGTTGGACCGCCAAACGATTATCGATGCCGCGAAAGAGTGCGGAGCCATCGTCACTGCGGAAGAACATCAGATCACCGCAGGACTCGGCGGCGCTGTTGCCGAAGTACTCGCGCAGGAAAGCCCCGCGCCGGTCGAATTCGTTGGTGTAAAAGATACCTTTGGCGGCTCCGGCAAAGCCGACGAGCTGATGAAAATCTTCGGCCTCACAAGCAGCGATATTAAAGCAGCAGTAAAACGGGCGATGAAGCGGAAGAGATAGTACTGACTACTTCTCCATCACTTCCCGAAGCCGATTGACGCGCTCTTCGCCTAAAGCACGCACAAGCGGAGACTGCAAAAAATCGAGCAGTGAAATCTTTTCTTTCTTTCCTCGCGCGCGACCGCCTTTGCATTCCGGGATCGATTCATAGACAATCTCGAAGTCTGTCTCGCCGCTGGACTTCGGATAAATGCGGATCGGAAAAAGATGGCAACTGATCGGCTTTGGGAATTCGGTAATCTCACCATTCCGGTATGCCCGTTCAATGGCGCAATAGGCAATGGGAGAGTCCTCATCATACATGACAAAAACGCAATCTCTGCCGCGAATGGCAGGAATAGTAAGTGAACCATTGTCATCGCGCGTCCAGATACCTTCGCGTTCAATCGTAGCGAGCGAATCCTCGCTCAGATATTTTTTCACTGCCGGAAATACTCGTTCCAGTTCCGCGATTTCGCTTTCGAGGATTGGCGCACCGGCTTCCGCCGGCATTGTGCAGCAAGAGCCGTGGCACACATTGAGGTCGCAGGCGAATGCTGTCCGCCCAAGTTCCCGGCTCACTTCAAAGCGTGTCGATTCGGAATAGATTGGCAATTCGATAGAGGATGGTTCTGGCATTTTGGCCCGCAACACCAATCTGGATAATTTTATTGCTTTTGAACTCTTCGAAATGAACTGCTCTAAGTGAACTGCGGTAATATCTTTCATTCTTTTGCTGACTTTTGAATCCCTTCGACCAATTACTCGTTACTAATCCGAATCATTTATGGAAGATAATAACGTCGTCGTTACCTACGATCCTCTTAAAGAATTTCTCGCCCATTATGCCGATGCCAAATCGACGAAAAGCGAGGTGGTTTCGTATGCCGGTATGTCGGTCGAGGAGAAGCTGAAGCATCGCATCATCGATGGCGATAAACTGGGTTTGGATGACGACCTGAAAGAGGCGCTCCAAACTTATTCCGCGCTCGAAATTGTGAACGACATTTTGCTTGGCGGAATGAAAGTCGTTGGCGAGCTTTTCGGTGCCGGAGAAATGCAGCTTCCATTCGTGCTCCAATCGGCCGAGACGATGAAGGCTGCCGTGAAATTCCTTGAACCGTTTATGGAGAAACTCGAGGGTGAACAGTCCAAAGGCGTGATGGTGCTTGCGACGGTCAAAGGCGATGTGCATGATATTGGTAAAAATCTGGTAGATATTATCTTAACCAACAATGGCTATCGTGTTGTAAATCTTGGAATTAAGGTCGCGCTTGAACCAATGTTGGATGCCGTCTCACGCGAACATGCCGATGC
>DASYAJ010000467.1:0-2908 GCA_036501405.1 Kapaibacterium sp. (SeqCode) | reverse complement strand
CTATCCTCCGCGCTATACGAGTTTTTCCAATCCGAATATCAACATCTATGCGGAATTTCTCGATTACCAATTGTGGTACGACCGCAAAACGAATGGAATGAATGTGGCGGAGAGCGGAAACGAACTTCTGCTTTCCATTGGACCGCAAGCGATACTTAACTCCGTTGCTCGTATCGATCTGGCGTATGTGATGCTGCTTTCGAGCGATATGCCGATGCGGCGCCCGAATACTGTATTCGCGCGCTTCGAATATAATTTCTTTTGAAATCACCGATTCGACTGCAATGCTGAACAAAATCGGCGATTCCTTCGCCATGGCCTTCACCATGTTTTGGGAAATATTCTGGGCGCTCGCATTGGGATTTTTTATCTCGGCGATCGTTCAGGCGCTTGTCTCGCGAAAAAAAGTTGTCGCTCTTTTGCCAGACGATTCCGCTCGCACGCTGGCCATTGCGTGCGCGTTAGGCTCTGCGTCTTCCTCCTGTTCCTATGCTTCGGTTGCAATCGCGCGTTCACTTTTTCGCAAAGGTGCGAATTTCACAGCCTCGATCGCCTTCGAATTCGCATCCACGAATATCATTTTCGATCTTGGCATCGTAATTTTTCTACTGCTCGGCTGGCATTTCGTGCTTGCGGAGTTGTTGGGAAGTATTCTTATGATTATTGTGCTTGCGCTGCTCTTTCGATTATTTTTGAAACGACGGATGGTCGAACGCGCGAGAACCGAAGCCGAAAAAGGCGTGAAGGGCATCATGGAAGGCCACGCCGCAATGGACATGAGCGTGAAAGCAGAAGGCTCTCTTGTTAGCAAAATAGTCTCGCCCAATGGCTGGACGGCCATCAGCCACTATTTTGTCATGGACTGGGTGAGCGTCTGGAGGGACATCGCGCTCGGCCTTGTGATTGCAGGCTTTCTCGCCGTTTGGGTGGACAATTCATTTTGGAAATCCTTTTTTTATTCCGGTCATGGAACGGCTTCGAGCGTATGGGGCGCATTCATCGGGCCTGTGGTTTCGATGTTGTCCTTTGTCTGCTCGGTTGGGAATGTTCCGCTGGCGGCAGTGCTATGGAATGGCGGTATCAGTTTCGGCGGCGTCATTTCGTTTATCTTTGCCGATTTGATTATACTTCCGATCCTCAATATCTATCGAAAATATTATGGGATGAAGATGATGTTATTTCTCTTGGTCACCTCGTATGTTGCAATGGCCATTGGAGGACTGGCTATCGAAGGAGTGTTTAGTCTGCTCGGCATCATCCCCACGACGAGGCACGCGCTCATTACGAGTGAGGCCATTGGCTGGAACTATACGACATTCCTCGACATCGCTTTTCTGCTTCTCGCAGCCTTACTTCTCATTCGTTTTTTCCGAACGCATGGAATGCACATGCTGAAGATGATGAAATAAAGCGAGAAAAAATGGGGAAGATTAACGCTACGCTTCATCAGCTCGGTTGCGAATTCAAGCGCCGCGTGAATATCTTCTTTTTCGAGCGAAGCAAAGTTCACTCTGTAGAGCAGCAGAACCGATCGCGCACCGGAATAGCTCGATGTGGCGTCCCACAGTCGGAATGATTACCGAAAGGTTCGGGCGTTTTTTATTGGTTGAACTAAAGTGATTCGTGGAAACATGTATAGTCCATGGAAGGTATTCATTATGTAACCGATGAGCAGGGAACTCCAACCGCTGTGATGCTCGATCTCGAGCAATGGGGATCGGTATGGGAAGATATTTACGACGGTCTCGTAGCCGAACAGCGAAAAAACGAGCCGCTCGTTCCATGGGAAGAAGTCAAACGGCAGCTTGCGGAGAAACGTGGCTTACCGAATTGAGCTTCGTGCTTCGGCAGTTAAAGAATTGCTCTCACTGCCGGAAAAACTTGCGGGCAAAGTGCAAACCGCGATCGATGCTCTTGCTGAAAATCCGCGTCCGTTCGGATACAAGAAATTAGAAGGCTTCAAAAATCTTTTTCGAATTCGTGTCAGCGATATTCGCATTATCTATAGCATCGGCGATGGAATTAAAATCGTCGAAATTCAAAGCGTGAGCAACCGGCGCGAGACTTATAGGAAACGTTGATGTGGACAGCAAATCCCGATACGCCCACCGACCTGCGAACCGATCTCGCGCCGGAATATCTCGATGCGTTGGCGTCCCACAGTCGGAATGATTATCGAAAGGTTCGGGCGTTTTTTATTGGTTGAACTAAAGTGATTCGTGAACACATGTATTAGTTATGGAAGGCATCCAATATATTACAGACGACGACGGAACCCGAAAAGCCGTCGTGATTGATCTTACTAAGTGGTCAGATCTATGGGAAGACTTCGAAGATATTCTCTACGTTCGTTCCCATGCGAACGAAGCGCGGCATCCGTGGTCGGAAATCGATAACAACGAGAATGGCAGCATACCGGATTGAGTATATTACTTCGGTCAAAAAATCGTTCCGCAATCTTTCGCACGATGCTCAGAAGCAGGTGCGATCGGCCATTGAAGCTCTCGCAGAAAATCCGCGTCCGCATGGCTGCCTAAAGCTCGAAGCAGAAGATGGGTTATGGAGAATTCGGCTGGAGATTATCGAATTGTGTATGAAATCAATGATGCTCTTTGTGTCGTAACTATTTTTCGCATCCGCAACCGGAAGGATGTGTATCGGAAACGGTAGCGTGCCCGAACGGAACCGACTTCGCGCCGGAATATCTCGATGCATTGGACGGAGGCAGGCGTAATGATTCCGGAGTCTACGCCTCTTTGGCGGGAACTTGTAACGCAAAGTGCGCGCCCCCCTCCACGCTGTGAGGGAATGCACGCCGGTTTGGAAGTTGTCTCGCCTTATAGGCCCATTTGCTTCGGTTACAAATTTTTTTTGAGATTTTTTTCAACATTGCTTGACATTACCATTT
>DASYAJ010000466.1:0-2317 GCA_036501405.1 Kapaibacterium sp. (SeqCode) | reverse complement strand
CCCCGAACGTGCAGTTCCATAACTGCAATATTTCCCGAATTCCATTGGCGATCAATACCGTGAACTTCCCACTTCGGACACGATTGAAAGCATCGGCCGATAGCGGTTGGAGTGTCAGTCCGGCGGATACTTCGTTCCAACTTGCGGCGCATATTATTGGCGATACCATCTGGCTGCGACCTGAGCCGGGTGGGAATTCCACCGGCACGGTTGTCACGGTTACCGCGACCGACACGACTTCATGCGTGGTTTGGCGTTGGGATACATCGTTCAGTGTCGGTTTCGCGCCGGTTCCCTATGCGCTGAACGTTCTGGCCGATACCGTGAGGATCAATGCGTGCGATTCGCAGCGCATTCCGATTACGCTCGATGTTGCCGATTGCGATTCCATCGCGATCGATCAAATGACGATCACTCCATCCGGAGCGCCGCTCTATTTCGATAGCATTCGGAGTCAGTTCATTCCTGCGGGAAAAATCGATACGCTATGGCTGAATTATTCGCCGCATGGTTACAATGAAAACACACATTATACGATTGCGATGAAGAGCCATTTCGTTCCGAGTGGGAAGACGTATGACACCACGTTCCGATTCCTCGGCGTTTCGAGCGGATCGTCCTCGCCGCGTATTTCCGTTCCCGCTTCGCTTCCGATGAGTTCCTGCACTCCAACGCCGCTTGCTCTGACCATCAAGGCCGCCGGGTGCGAAGACATCCGAATCGATTCGGTGGTGCCGAACAATGTGGGCGTTGTGGTTTCGGGTGCTTTGCCAATGAACGATACGGTTCTGCAAGGAACCATAGATACCGCGCGGCTTTCGCTCGAAGCATTATATCCGGGTCAGCGTTTGCTGCAATTCTATTGCTATCTCTACCGTTTCGGCGATCAAACAACGTTCGATACACTGGTAACCGTGAATGTGAATGCCTCTGGTGCGGCTTCGGAACCGCTCATCGCTTCCGATGCAACCCTTTCGGTTTCGAATTGCGATCCATCGATCGTTCCCTTTGTGGTTCATGCTCCGTGCGATAGCGCCTCCATCAATTCCGTAACGATTTCGGACGATCAGGGCATTAGCAATTACACGACGAATGTTACGGCGCCGTTTCTGATTGCAGCGAATACGAGCGATTCCATTCTAATCACATTTCCGCCGCAAAGTCTGAACGTGACGGCGACAGTCCGTGCGGAAATAAAAGGTTCCTACACGGGAACGTCATCGAAATTCGATACGACAGCGCAAACGAAAGTGACATTTGCCTGTGCCGATGCCGTGCCGGACAACGCCCAAGCCACGCAGCTCACCATTTCGGACATCCATTCGAATAATGGTATGCTTTCCTTCGAAATTGCTTCGAGTAATTCTTCGGTAGGCGAGGGGAGCGTCCAACTGCTTTCCGTATTGGGAACCGTAGTTGCAACGAAGCGTCTCGAGAGGAATGCGAACCAAACGCCGGTCACATGGGCAATCGGGGATGTTCCATCCGGCGCTTATTATCTTCGTGTCGAAGAGGGCAGCGATCGTGCAACCGCGCGATTTATGCTCGTGCGGTAGGGAGTAAATTCGCGATCGATTGTTGTTCAGCACTCTGCATGACGCACGAAGAATTATTCGAAGAATTAAAAGGCCTGGCGCAAGAGCTGGGCATTAAGCTCCGTTTTGAGAACGGGAACTTTGGCGGAGGCTACTGCCTGCTCCGCGAGGAGAAATTGCTGGTCATCAACCGGCGGTTTACCGTTCCCAAAAAAATCCGAACGCTCGCGCTGGGGCTGAATGAGTATGGCTTGGGTAATAATTTCATTCGTCCCGCCGTTCGTGAGGCGATTGAAGAGGAAGTATCGAAAGCAGATAGTTAACCTTAAAAGTTAACCGTGAATGAAAATCACCCTTCTTGGCACAGGCACATCGGTCGGAGTCCCGATGATCGGCTGTACCTGTGCAGTCTGCCGTTCGGACGATCCGCGCGATAAGCGGCTGCGGGTCAGCGTCCTCATCGAGCATGAGGGAAAGAATATCGTAATCGATACCAGCGCCGATTTTCGTCAGCAAATGCTCACGGCGAAGGTTCGGCATCTCGAAGCGGTGCTCTACACGCATGAGCATTACGATCACATTGCCGGCTTCGACGATCTTCGCGCGTTTCAGTTTCTGCGCCAGAAGTCTCCAGCCTGTTATGCGACGGAACATGTCTCTCGGCATATTCGCCAAACCTTTGCTTATGCCTTTGGTGCGGCGCCCCAAAAAGGCGGTGGATTGCCAGAAGTGAAGATCGATAGCATCGATGCGGTACCCTTTACGGTATGCGGATTAAAAAT
>DASYAJ010000465.1:0-13102 GCA_036501405.1 Kapaibacterium sp. (SeqCode) | reverse complement strand
AACGAGACTTTCCTTGCAAAGCTCCGAGCCATGTTCCGCGACCGCGACGTAGTAGAACTCATCGTGCATGACGTAGAAAGCGAGAGCGATTATCCGTTCAATAACCCCGCTCAAGTAAAATTTCTTGAGGAAGCGTTAGAGCGCTCCAGGAACGAAGAAAACCTTATCTCCTTCGAAAACATGGAAGAACTTCGCCGCTTTGTCCCATGAGGAGAATTGATTTTGACCCCGTTGCTCTTGAAGATTACCGAATGGTCTCGTACCGACCGAAAAACATTCGAAAAGATTCAGCAATTAATCGAGAGTATTCTTGAAGCTCCTTTCGCGGGTTTAGGAAAACCTGAGCCATTAAAGCATCAATATCACGGGTGCTGGTCTCGACGGATAACCCAAAAGGATCGTCTCATCTATAAGGTTCGGATCGATTCTATCCTTATCATATCTTGCAAGGATCACACATAATTTTTAAATGACCCCGATTCGCCTTTGCCTTCTGTGGCACCAACACCAGCCTTATTATCGTTCCGGCGATCAATTCAAGATGCCGTGGGCGTGGCTGCACGCCACGAAAGATTATCTCGAAATGGCCCAGCATTTCGAAGAGCATCCCGAGATGCGAGGAACGATTAATCTCGTTCCCTCGCTTCTGAAACAACTTCAAGAATATATTTCTGGCGACGCCTTTGACCCAATTGTTCTCTTAATGTCCAAACCGGCGGCTGACTTGACGAAAAAAGAGAAGGCTTTGATGCTGGAACGTTTTTTCGATGCGAACCGGGAGCGTGCCATCGAGCCTTCGCCGCGTTATGCGGAACTGTTCCAGACGGCACACGAGCCGAATGCCTCGGCGATCTTCGAAGCGCAAGACTATCTCGATCTTGCCGTTCATTTTTCGTTAGCCTGGACGGGTGAAATTGCACGAAACCGCGAACCGTTTGCATCGCTGCTGCTGAAAGACAGGAATTATACAGAAGCAGAGAAACAGTCGCTTGCGAAGGCGCAATTAGAGAATGTTCGCGCAATCATTCCGCTCCATAAAAAGCTCGCGGAGAACAAACAAGTTGAACTGACGACTACCCCGTTCTACCATCCCATTCTTCCGCTTTTGTGCGATACGTCTGTTGCGCACGAAGCGATGCCAGATGCAGCGTTACCGCACAACCGATTTCGCGCGCCAGAAGAAGCCGATAATCAGCTTGCGCGAGCGCGAACATTTTTTCAAGAAGAAGTTGGAATTAACCCAACCGGAATGTGGCCGAGCGAGGGAAGTATTTCAAAGGAAGCGCTTGCGCTCATTCGCAAGAATGGATTTGCCTGGGCGGCGTCCGATGAGGCGGTGCTTGCGAATTCCTTAGACGGGAAATCCACTCAAGCCGGCGCGTTCGAGATTCGCCCCGAACATGCGCGTTTTTTTCCATGGCGTATCGAAACGCCGAATGGAGAAATCGCCGTCTTCTTCCGCGATCACGGGCTTTCGGACGATATTGGGTTCCGCTATTCTTCCTGGGACGCCATGCAAGCCGTGGATCATTTTACGCAAAACGTCCTGAATATTCGTTCCACACTGATCGAAGCGTATGGCGAGGATGTGCTGAAGCTTGCGTGCGTACCTGTCATTCTCGATGGCGAGAACTGCTGGGAATATTATCCGGAAAACGGATTTGCGTTTTTGAATGAACTTTATTCGCGCATGACAAATGTTCCCGAGATTGTGCCGACAACATTCAGCGAAGTGCTGGCGGGCGGCATTCAAGAAATACTTCCCATTCTCCCTCGTCTCGTTGCCGGTTCCTGGATCAATGCGAATTTTCGAATCTGGATTGGACACGAAGAGGACAATACTTCGTGGGATGCGCTTTATACCGCAAAGGCTGCCTATGATCGCGCGAAAGAGAAGGCGATGACATTAACCGGCGAGGAGCGGAAAACAGCCTTTGCAAATATCAATGCCGCACACGAGGAACTCATGATCGCCGAAGGAAGCGATTGGAACTGGTGGTATGGCGATGAAAACTTTACGGCGCAAAAGGACCTCTTCGATGAACTTTACCGCAGCCATTTGCGAAATGTTTACGAACGGCTCGATCTTTCTGTTCCCAAAGATTTGACTAAACCAATCGCGGACCGATTTTCGAATAATTCGCATACGGAAAAGCCGAAGTCGAGCGCGATGCACCGCGCAACAGATTCCTGATTTCCTTATGCGAAAGGGATTCGCGGGACAAAACTGGTCAAAGCATTGTCTCTTCTTTCATGCGCCGGTTATGGACGTTTGCCCTTTTTTGCTTGCTTGCTTTTTTCGCAAGCAAGTCGGCTGCATTCCCTATTACAAAAATAACGTTCCATGGTAACAGCCAGCTTGGAAGCGAGCGTCTGCTCGATGCACTGAAATTGGACGCCGATCCCGTTTTTAATCGTGAAGTTCCAACCCGTTCGCAACTCCTCCTTGCTGTCGAACATGCGAAAGCGATCCTTCAGCAAATATATTCGAAGGAGGGATTTCTTTATGCTCGTGTCGATTCGTTCCAAGCGGCGCTTGCGGTTCCCAACGATTCTGCGCAAGGATATATGCTTGCATTCTATTTATTCGAAGGACTCCAATTCCGCATTGGAACGATTGCCATTCGAGGATTGAATGCGATACCGGAAGGCGATCTTCTCCTGCGAATGATAACCGTTCCCGGCGCCATCTTGAACGAACGCGTATTGCAAACGGATATTTCAGCCCTGCTCTCGCTTTATGAGCAGCATGGGTATCCGCTGGCGAAGATTGACGTCGATGCAATTACTCCGTATTACGATTCCACGGAACAGTCGGGAACGCTTTCGATTTCCCTTCGCGTGGAAGAAGGTCCTCGCGCGAAGATTGGGAAGATTGTGGTTGTCGGAAATGCGGTGACGGATGCGAACGTCATCACACGCGAACTGAATTTGACCCCCGGCGCCTATTATAATTCCGATGCGCTCGAATCGGCGCGCGCCCGCGTGGTGCGGCTCGGATTTTTCGAATCGGTTGCGGAACCGGAACTCTATCTCGATCGAGATTCGAGCGTTGTGATTGTGCTGCGCGTGAAAGAAGCGAGCACGAGCGCGATCGATGGCGTGCTGGGATATAATCCACCGGCCAGCGCGACGGAATCGGGATATTTGAGCGGGCTTGTCGATCTCAGTCTGCGCAATATTTCGGGAACCGGAAGAAACGCGACGCTGCATTACGATCGCACCAGCGCGACAACGCAGACCATCGAAATCAATTACCTGGAACCGTGGCTCTTCGGCTATCCGCTGAATCTTGCGGGAGGGTTTTCGCAGCATGAGCAAGACTCCTCGTTTACGGAGACGGCCGCAAGCGGGGATCTTTCCCTTGCACTCACGCAGGATATTCGCATCATCGGAACCCTTTCCTACGACCGCGTCATCCCAAGCAACGCGGATAGCCTTCCTTTTACCACTTACGATAGCCGCACGGTGACGACCGGCCTCAGTGCAAGTATCGATACGCGAGATAATTCCATTGCGCCGACAAGCGGGGTGTTCGGTTTGCTCGGCGCGAGTTACGGCGTGAAAGAAATATACGGTCCCGCGCAATTTATCGATTCTTCCACGCCGCCATCCATTGGACTGAGTACCGTTTCGCTCGATGCCAGCGGGTTCCATACGCTTTTTTCGGATAAGATCGTGGGTATGATTGGCCTTCATGCGCGAAGCGTTTCTGCTTTGCGCGGCTTGCTCGATGCAAGCGATCTTTTTCGCATTGGGGGAATTTTTACAATCCGTGGGTATCGCGAGGAGATTCTTCTTGCTTCGCGCTATGTGTATGGGAACTTCGAAATGCGGTTCATGATGTCCCCACTTTCTTATTTTTATCTCTTTGTCGATGATGGCTATTTGGAGAAAGATTCGACGGTTTCCTCTCCGGCGGAACAGCCGCAGTATCCAATGAGTTACGGCATGGGCGCGCAGGTCGAAAGTCCACTGGGGATTCTGGCGGTTTCGATTGGCTTGGCGAAAGCGGAGCCGATTTCGCAGGCAATTTTCGCGTTTGGATTAGTCAAACAGTTTTAATGGAAGACGATGGAGCCGTGACCTTTAAATCACGCGCGGAAAATACCGATGACGGGAAAAGCAACCGTGACCTAAAGGTCACGGCTACGAAGGCCGCGACTCTACGCGATCGCAAACCGCTCTCTTGGAAGATCGAGCGCGAACATTGGAAGAAGGGGATTTTTTCTATTATCGGAGTCGATGAAGCGGGGCGCGGACCGCTGGCGGGACCGGTCGTAGCGGCGGCGGTTTATTTCGATCACGAGAAATGTAGGAACTTTCCGAAATCGCTCCGCGACCTCAATGATTCCAAACAAGTGATCGAGGAAGACCGAGAACGGTTCTATACGCTTATTCTAAAACACGCGCGAAGCTATGGCGTGGGCATCGTTTCCCGCGAAGAGATCGACCGGATCAATATCCTGCAAGCGACGATGAAGGCGATGACGCTTGCCGTCGACGAAGCGGCGCAGAAACTTGCCGCCGAACAGCTCTCGCCGGAGCTCCTACTTGTCGATGGAAACTATTTTCGAACAACGCTCCCCTACGAGTACCGGACCGTCGTCGATGGCGACGCAAAATCGCCGCTCATCGCCGCCGCCTCGATACTTGCAAAAGTGACGCGAGACCGCATCATGGTGGAACTGCACGAGGAATACCCGCACTATAATTTTCGTTCCAACAAAGGCTATAGCGTGCCGGAGCATTTGCGGGCACTGAAAGCATACGGCCCATGCCCGGAGCATCGGCGCAGTTTCCGTCCGGAGCGATTTCAGGAGGAGTTGAATTTCGAGATAATCGGAGAAATCGAGGCGTAACTTTGATGCAAGACGATGGTTTAAAACTGCGGTGCTGGATAAAATGTGAAAATAAAGGAACTCGTTTAAAATTGTTGTATATTTGATTGTGAATTTATGGGCACCATCGGAACAACTCGGACTTTCATTCATTAAAAATAAGCCGTAGTTCATGAAGCACAAATGCGCGCGAGATCTATGACCTTCGAATTTGACGAAATTGGGGCAGTTTCACCTCAAAAGCCTGAGCAAAAAAAAGCAGGATCGCCTTTCAAGCAATCGCGGCTGACGAAAGAGGAGCTGGCAAAGCTCGGCGAGGACCATGCGGCAAAGCATGTGGCGGCACTTGGCTACCGGATAGTCAAGCGAAATTTCCGGTATAGTAAGATTGGTGAAATCGATATTGTGGCTTACGATGACGAATGCCTCGTCTTCATCGAAGTCAAGGCCCGACAGGACCACAGCCATGGCGAACCGGAAGCTTCGGTGAATCCGCGCAAGCAATCGCAACTGAAACGGGTGGCGCGAATGTATTACTATGTCAATGCGATTGCCGAAGCGGCGTGCCGGTTCGATGTGATCGCCGTGGATATTTTCGGGGGCAAAACCGATATTCGCCATCACAAGAACGCCTTTTATTGATAACGGGATGATTTTACTTTCGAACGTTACTGTACTGGACCCGCTGACATCGCGGCCAGTATTGGATGCGTTCAGCCTCACAATCGAAAAAGGTGCGCTTCGCGTTATTCTTGGCGCGGGAGGGTCCGGTAAGACGACGCTGTTGCAGGTGTTGACCGGCGAGCGAACTGCCTGGAGCGGCGAGGTGCAGGTGAACGATATTTCCGTTCCCACGCTGCGAGGCCGGGAACTTGCGCGATACCGGCGCGGGCTGGGGCTTGTGCCGCAGGACGCGACGCTTTTGGAACACCGGACAGTCGAAGCGCAAATTGCGCTGCCGCTGGAACTCGAAGGCTTGAGCCGAACTCGCAGAGAAGAGCGCGTGGAACGGGCGCTCGAACGGTTCGATCTTCTTGCTGTGCGCAATAAACTTCCCGAATCGCTTTCCAAAAGTGACGAGCAGCGCGTGGCGATTGCCGCAGCGGTCGTTCGAGAACCGTTCCTGCTGCTTGCCGATGAACCGGGCGCGCATCTCGACGGCCAGCGAGCGAAAGAGATTGCGGAATTACTGCTCCACGAAAATCTTCGCGGGATGACGATGCTCATTGTAACGAGCGATGAACGCTTTGCGGGATTTTTTCCTGCGCCCGGCGTAAGCAGAATGGAAGAAGGAATTTTAGCTTAGGGATTTTATTTTAACGATTTTAGCCTAACGATTTTTTAGTATAGCGATGGGAGAGATAACACGAATCAAGGGATCGCTCGATGGAACCGGGATGCGGATCGGCATTGTCGTCAGCCGCTGGAACCATGCAATTACGGATGCGCTGCTGCATGGCGCGCTTCGGGCGCTCGCGGCGTGTTCCGTTGCGAAAGCGAATATTACGATCGTTGAAGTTCCGGGCGCGCTGGAAATTCCGCTTGCCGCAGAAGTCCTCGCGGATTCGGGCATGGCGGCTATTGTGGCGCTCGGCTGCGTCATCAAAGGGGATACGGCGCACTTCGAGCATGTCAGCCGGCTGGCGCTCGATGGGATTCAGCATGTGGTAGGTCACAAAAAAATACCCGTAACCTGCGGAATCCTGACCACGTATGACATCGCACAAGCCGAAGCGCGTTCCGGCGCGGACGAAGCGAACGTTGGCTCGCAAGCGGCGCTGACGGCGATCGAAACCGCGAACGCGCTTCGAAATATTCCGGCACTCGATTCCGGCAAATACTTCTAATCCCGGCAAATACTTCCAACTCTCGTTGCGAAAAATCTCGATGCGAACGACACAAGCGATTTTTCTATCGGTCATTCTCACGATTGCGGTTCGCGGCATGGGCCAAACGCTCAATCCGGGCGAGTGGCGCACCTATACCTCGATGCGAACGGTCACGAGTGTCGCGATGGGCGCGGACTCGCTCCATGCCTGGGTCGCGACGACCGGCGGCGCATTCGAAACCGATCTTCGCGAAACTCCGCCGCAGCTTACACCATTCCGGACGACGAACGGTTTGTCGGAGAACGATCTCACTGCTGTCGCAGCCGACAGCGCGGGAAATATCTATTTTGGCGGCGGTTCCGGCGGCTTCGATATTTATAACAGTTCCAATGGCGCGATTTCGCAAGTACCGGATATTCATAATGCCCCTTATCCTAATAAGACGATCAATGGCATCACCGTTGTAGGCCCGAAGATTTATCTTGCGACCGCTTATGGCATTTCGGTCTATTTGCCGGCGAAGCAGGTGTTCGATATTACGGCGACGCAAATCGCTACCATGCCAGAGAACGATAGCATCGCGCAGGTAATCGCCAATGGAGGGTTCGTCTATGCGGCCGCGAGCGAAGGCGTCGCATGGGCTTCGGAGGCGGCGGACCTTCACGCAAGCACGAACTGGAATTTGATTTCATCGCCCGGAGCCGTTCGATCGCTCGTTCTGTTTAAGGGAACGAACTATGCTGGGACCGTGAAAGGGCTCTATCGCATTTCGACTTCGCCCGATTCGCTGATGTCCGTTGCGCTTCCCTTTGCCGATACGCTGACAATCGAGCAGATGCTCGTCGTGGGCGATTCGCTCTATCTACTCGATGCCGGCGGAACGCTCTATGCCACCGCCGATCTTTCGCATTTTTCGGTTCGCGCGCTTAGCGCTCAAACGAACAGCCTTGTGACGTCGGTTGCGTATAGTCCCACGGTTGGGATTGTTTCCGGTTCTGCGCTGAATGGTATTTCCTACTCCATCGCTGGCATTCTTGAAAATAACATCTATCCCTCAGGACCGATTGTGAGCGCGGTCAGCTTTATCCAATTTTCCCCGACGACGGACAAACTCTACGCGACGGAAGGCGGTGCGGGAATTTCCGTCTTTTCTCCCGATAGCGACGTGTGGCAAAATTTCGAAAGCGGCGTGGGAACCACCCCGAATGTAGAGTTCCAAAAAGTCCTCTACGATTCGGTCCGCAATGTCACTTGGTTCTCTACGTTCTTAAGTCCCTTGTATAAGGTGCAAAATTTGGTAGGAGGAAATCCTGTCTGGCAAGGTTTCGATAATCTCCACAATAATATTCCCAGCTTCGCCGGCAACTCCGGCGGTGCTGTCACGAGCGGCATGGCCCTCGATAATAACGGGAATTTCCTCCTCACGGATTGGGCGGGAAACGGGGATGGCCTGGTCCGAAGCACGGACGGTACGACGTTCACAGCGTTTAATCTTACCACCCCGCGGCCCGATGAACTGGGCTTGCCCTTCGGCTGCGTGACGCAGGATTTAAATGGTAACTATTGGGTAGGAACGGAACGTCACGACTTTCCCAAATCGGTCGGGCTTTATTGGTACAATCCGACGGACGGATCCAATGGGGCCATCGATGGCGGTTCGGCTGGGAATCTTGGCTCGGCGGTCGAGGGAACGGAATATGTCAATGCCGTGCTCACCGATCAGGACGGCGCGATTTGGTGCGCCACCGAAGCTGGCGTTCAGATCCTCTCGAATCCTGAAGCGATCCTCGAAGGCCCGGACCCAGCGTTTTCGTTTCGGACCGTTCAGTTCACAACGAACCAGGTGGTGTATACGATGACGGTCGATGGCGTTGGCAATAAATGGATGGGGACCGATAATGGAATTTTTGTCGTCTCGGCCGACGGTTCCGATAGTGTGGCACATTTCACAGCAGAAAATTCTCCCCTGGTGAACGATGTCGTTACTTCACTGGCCATCGATCCGAACCGCGGCGAAGCTTATGCCGTGACACCCTTGGGCATTTCCCGCTTCAGCACAATTTTCAAAGAAGGCCGTTCGGATTACGATAGCATTCGGGTCTATCCGAATCCTGTGCTCGAAACGGCGAGCGTGTATCCACCCTATCTCGTGCATATCGATGGGTTAGTGGCGGGATCGACGATCCAAATTTTTTCGATTGCAGGGCGGCTGATCACGACCATCGATGGTTCCAAGGAGGGTGCCGAAGTCGATTGGAACGGGCGCGATGCGCTCGGCAGGCAAGTACCCAGCGGACTTTACCTCATTAGCGCAACCTCGCCGCAAACATCCCAAAGCGGCGAAGCGAAAGTTGTGATTGTGCGGGAGCCTTCGAATTGATTTTGCGTTAGGTGGATATGCCGACCTACGAATACCGCTGCCATTTTTGCCATCGCGTTTCCGATGCCTTCCAGAAGATGTCGGATGCACCGCTGACAACCTGCCCTTATTGCGGCAAGCCGGAACTGGAACGAATCGTTACCGGCGGCGCTGGCGTCATCTACAAAGGGGAAGGATGGTACGTGACCGACTATTCCAAAAAATCGTCGGGAGGGAAAGAATCCCCGCCGAAAGAATCCAGTGCGAAAGAATCGAGTGCGAAGGAATCCACTGCGAAAGAATCGAGTGCAAAGGAAACAGCGGCAAAAACGGAAGGCACCAAATCCGATAAAGCCGATGCTCCGAAAACATCGTCCGAGAAATCTACTCCACCTTCTGCCTCTAATGGATGAGTTTGGAATGATTTTTGATTGCGAAGACGAATGTTCCGTATTTTTGTAGGAACCAATTCAAACCGTCAATGAGAACATCGATATTCCTCCTTCTCTTCAGTGCCGCAGCATTTTGTACCGTACTCGTTTCGTGTCAGAAATCGACGAAACCGCCGGGACCGGTGGACGCAATCACCGCAACGTATCAGGCGCTCGAAGCGCAGGATTCGGAAAAATTTTTACAGACGCTCACGGAAGAGAAGCGGGAGGCCTACGCGATCAACCCGAGCGCGCTGCACGATAAATTCGCCCAGTGGAAAGGACGTCATGCCGACCTTAAAGTGCTTTCGGTCAAGCAGTTCGACGATACGATGGCCATGGTGCTTTATAATCTGACCGTTACCGGCAGAAATCCGGAAACGGATGACTCGCTGCTGACACGCGTGTTAGTGGAAAACGGCGAGTGGAAGCATGGGTACTGATTCCGAAATCGGATTCCTGAAATTGGACTCCTAAACTCCGATACCTAAATGTGGCAGCTCGCCAGCCCTTGTTTTTCGAGGTATTGCTGATGATATTCCTCGGCGCGCCAAAAGGACTGCGAGGGGACGATCTCCGTCGCAATCGGCTTGCGGTAGCGTCCGGAAGCGGAACGGTCCCTTTTCGTTTCTTCGGCAATGCGGGCCTGTTCCGGTGTATGATAGAAAATGACGGAACGATATTGCGTTCCCACATCGGGACCCTGCCGGTTCACTTGGGTCGGATCGTGATTTTCCCAGAAGACATTCAGCAGGTTGCGATAAGGAACTTCGGCGGGATCGAATTCCACCTGCACCACTTCGGCATGGCCTGTTTTATCCGTGCAAACGTCTCGATAGGATGGCCGTTCGGTATGGCCGCCTTCGTAACCGACATCGGTCCGTTTTACGCCGGGAATTTTTCGAAATTCCGCTTCGACGCCCCAAAAACATCCGGCTCCAAATGTTGCTTTTTCTAACATGTTCGTTCTACTTCGTTGTCCAGATCGTGATCGTAATTTTTCCGTCTTTGTATTCGCCGAAGAGCGTTTGCTCGCCGTTCGAGAGATAATCGATGTAATTCGCCGTTGCGATCGAAGGTTCGCCAATCTCTTTGGCAATGTTTCTCGAAAGCCGGTCGTATTCTTCTTTCGTTGCCTGCGAACCGAAGTGGAGCGGATACGGAATCGAGACGACCGCACCGAAGGCGCTATCATCGGCATAGAGCATTGTGACTTTGGAAAGCGATCCATCGAAAAGGATATTGCCGAAGCTCATCGTGATGAATTTCGGTGCTTTCAAATGCGCTTTTTTGCGATTTGCCCTGAGTGCATTTTCGCGCCAGATCGTGGCTCGATCCGAAGCAATTTCCTGATTTGAGGCAAGTTCCTGCGTCGAATCGACGATATTTTTCGAGCCGAAAAATGCCAACGTTTCCGTTCGGCTCCTCGGCTTTTCGAGATCGTGGATCGTTACAGCGGTTATTTTGGAAAAGAGCGTGTTCGGCTTTTGTCCGCCCGTCCAGCCGAATGCAAGGAAAATCGCGAGTGTGAGAAACATTGAGTACGCTAAACATTTTCAAACGCGCTGGGTTCAATGTAAATGGATGCCCGTAAGCCGGGCCGAAGGCGATTGGATAAATTTTTGTAACAAAACCTTCATCTTCAATGCGGAACCAAGGCAGTGATTTCGTGCATTACAATAAAGGAAGGAGTGAAAGACATTCGAACCGCACAAGCATAAACGTTCATCGAACCGCGGAACTCGCAAAACGAGGGCTGTGGCGGAGCATCGCCTGGACCTTGCGGCAGACACCTTAGCGATCGATGACGATCAGGAATTCAGTTCCGCCCATTCGAAATTAGGCGGCAAAGTCCTTATTCTCAATGGCAATTATGAGCCGCTTGCCATTACCAATGTCGAAAAAGCGATTATTCTTCTTTATCTTTCAAAAGCGGAGCTTGTCAGCAGCATGACGGGCCGCTCTGTGCGCTCGACATCTGTCACGATGCCTTTTCCGAGTGTCGTGCGACTTTCGGCTTTTGTGCGGGTTCCATTCAAGAAGGTCATTCTTTCGAGAAAGAATATTCTTCGGCGCGATGGACATAAATGCCAATATTGCGGTACGACAAGCGTTACTCTAACGGTCGATCATATCGTACCCAAAAGCCGGGGTGGTGAGGATTCGTGGGAAAATCTGGTCAGCGCATGTCTCCGGTGCAATAATGTGAAGGGTAGCCAAACGCCGGAGGAAGCCCAAATGCCGCTGATGCGGCGCCCAATTCGGCCGAATCACGTCACGTTCCTACGGCAATTTGCCGGCCGCGTCGATAAAGACTGGGAGCCGTATCTATTTATGGGTTAAAATATTACTTTTTCATGGGTTAGTGCTCGCTTTCAAGAAATGAGTAACGAGTAATGCAATTCTCGTTACTATTTTGCGTCTTTAGCGTTACATGTTTGGCGTTAGAATCATTTCGAAGGCGCGAAACTGCGTTCGGCAGTGTTTGCGCACCTCTCTATTGTAAGTATTACCGTGGCCTGGGACCCCCAACAGCAATCTTCTCAACGACGTCAGCGAATGGGATTTTCGATGTTTCCGCCAGGAATCAAATTCCTGCTCGGATCGAACGTCGCAATCTTTCTCGCCGAATTATTTTTCGGAGGCTTTCATTTCGGTAATGGAATTCCGCTGCGCGATTTTGTGGTCGAATATGGCGCGTTGTGGCCCTTGCACTCGGGTCAGTTCATGCCCTGGCAGCTCTTCACCTACATGTTTCTGCATGAGGGCTTCATGCATATTTTATTCAATATGCTGATGCTCTGGTGGATCGGGGTACAAGTGGAGCAGGCATGGGGAACCCGGCGATTCCTGATTTACTATTTCCTTTGCGGTCTTGGTGGCGCTGTTTCGCACTTGCTGCTTTCCGGATTTTTTGGCTTGGGCGGCGGACCGATGCTCGGCGCTTCGGGAGCGATTTTCGGTGTGCTCGTGGCCTTTGGCGTAATGTTCCCGGATATGCGGCTTGTTATCTTTCCGATCTTTATTCCGATCCGGGCGAAATTCTTTGTACCGATCCTTATTGCGATTGAAATTTATTCGACTCTTAACTCGAGCGATAACGTCGCGCATCTTGCCCATTTGGGCGGCGCAGTGACAGGAATGATTTATCTCCTGATTATGTCCGGCGGTCGCCTTCTGGCTTCGCGCAGAAACCAGAAGCCAACCTCGCAATGGAACACGCCGACAGGTTCCCAGCAGAATGGAGGAATTTTCGGTAAACGCCGCGCCCCGAAGCCAACCGTCGATGCCGAATACCGCGATCTCGATAAGGAGATTTCGAACGCCGCGAATCCGAACGCGAATGTCAAGCAGTCGCAGGTTATTACGCAGGAAGAGATCGACCGCATTCTCGATAAGATCGCTGCGACCGGCTACCAAAACCTGACCGAGCAGGAGCGCGATATTCTCTTCGAGGCATCGAGGAGGATGGAGGAAAAGCGATAAAAGGCTGTTTATTTCCTTTACTGTAAGAGGAACGAAACTTCGAGTCATTTCCTCAAGACCGATGATCGAAAGAAAGAAACGATGACGATGGAGAAATTAAAAGAACTGCCTAAATTCAAGTCTGAAGACGACGAGCGTGAGTTCTGGGCTACTCAC